>JBIPOH010000057.1:0-13761 GCA_044379435.1 Novosphingobium sp. | reverse complement strand
GCTTCGCGCTCGGCCCGGGCCTGCCGGTCCATGGCTTCGGTATCGAGCCCGGTGGCCGCGCCGACAGCCTTGTACATCGCGCGCACATCGTCGGCACGGGCTTCCTCCGCTGCCGCTTCGGCCTTGGCGCGCTTCGTCGCCTCGACATTGCCCGCAATGATTTCGGCATCGCTGCGGTCTGCGTGCCAGCTTTCGAAGTAGATCACTTCGGGCGGGCGGGGCAGGCCGCGGCCGCCCTGCTGCCACATCACCGAGAAGATGCCGCCCGTGGCCAGCACCGCCAGCGCCAGACCGCGCCAGCGATATTCAGTCGGCGCGCCAAGGATCTGCCACAGATCCTTGATCGCGCGCACCGGGGAAACGTTGCGGAAAAACTCTTTCATGGCGCGCTAGATAGTGTGGACGCGGCCCCTGCGCCAGCCTTGGCGCAAAACGATCAACCGAAGGGGTGGTAGAGTGCGCGGCCGTGCTGCTTCAGCCAGCGATTGGCGTCCTCGATCTCCGCTTCATAGAGATCATCGAGGTGGGCGTGGAACGCGGGGCTGTGATCGAAGTGCCGCATATGCGCCACTTCATGCGCCACGACCGAGCGGCGGACGAAATCGGGGGCCATGATCAGCCGCCAGTTGATGCGGATCACGCCCCGGCTGCTGCAACTGCCCCAGCGCCGCAGCGCGCGGGATAGCGCGAGGCGCGGCACCGGCTGCCCGGCGCGGTCGCAATACTCGGCGAGATCTGCGGCGCACAGCCGCAGCGCTTCGGCTTCGAGCCAGCGGCGCAGGCGGCTTTCGATCCCGTCCTGCGGGCCGCCCAGAACAAGCGTTTCGGCGGTGAGTACAGGGCGGCGCGGTGCGGCCGCGCGCCATTCAACGCTGAGGCTGCGCCCGCAATAGGCGAGCGTGCACCCGGGCTCGATCCGCACCGGCGGCGGAATGCGGGCAAGCTGCGCGGCCAGCCAGTCGCGGCGCTGTTCGGCAAAGTGCAGCGCATCGGCGGTGCGGCCCCATTCGGGCATCGAAATGCGCGCCTCGCTGCCATCGGGCGCAAGCCGCAGGGTAATGCGGCGCGCGGTGCGCAAGCGGCGTACGACCACTGGCAGATCGCGCCCGGCCACCGTCAGCATGCGCGGGGCGGGCGGTTCGCGGCGCTCCTTCAGGCTGCGCATGAGCATGCGTGGCAGCGGAATCACACGTCACCACCAGACATCGGACCGGACGGCTTGGCACCGCCGAACATCCCGCCGCCAAACATCCCGCCATCTGGCACGATATGGTCTTCCAGCGGCCCCGCCAGCACTTCGCTCACCGCCTTGCCGATCACCGAATGCCCCGCGCGGCGCACCGCCTCGCGGTCGCCGCATTCCAGATAGTGCCAGACGGGCAGGGGTTTGCCATCGGCGCGCAGGCGATAGGCGCACGTATCGGGCAGCCAGGGCACTTCGCGCACCAGCCGCGGGGTGAGCCGCAGGCAATCGGGCACCATGGCCTTGCGGTGCCGGTAATCGGCGCAGCCCCCAGTTTTGAGGTCAAGCAGGCGGCAGGCGACATTGGTGTGCAGCACCGCGCCGGTATCTTCATCCTCCAGCTTGTGCAGGCAGCACTTGCCGCAGCCGTCGCACAAGGCTTCCCACTCGTCGCGGCTCAGCGCCTCGATCGGTTTGTCCCAGAAGCGCGCGGGGTCTGTCATGGGCGGCTCAATGCACCCACTTGGCGAATTCGCCTGCCACCGCGGGCGCATCCTTGTCGACCGGGAGCAGCGCGATCGGGCGGCCATCCGGCCCCATCAGATAAGCGGCGCGGCTATGGTCCATCAGATAGGCACCTGGCGCGGATTGTGCGCCTTTCTTGTAATAGACCGCATAGGACTTGGCGACTTGCGCGATCTGCGCGTCGCTGCCTGTAAGGCCGATCAGCTCCTTGCCGAAATGCGCGGCAAACTGCCCGACTGCGGCCGGCGTATCACGCGCCGGATCGATGGTGATGAACAGCGGTGTGACCTTGGCGGCGAGTTCGGGCTGCGCCTTGGCGAAGCGGCGATAGCCTTGCATCAGCACTTGCACATCGAGCGGGCAGACATCGGGGCAGAAGGTGTAGCCGAAATAGACCGCGGTGTAGCGGCCCTTGAAATCAGCCGCACGCACGGTCTTGCCGGTCTTGTCGATCAGCGTGAAATCGCCGCCAATCGCTGCGCCTTCCAGCGGCGGCGCCTCACCGGACATGCCGCCGCTGCAAGCAGGCAGCAGGAAGAGTGATGCAGCGCTCAGCAGCGCAAGAGTGAAACGAACAGGTCTTTTGGGGTCCATGGCGCGCCGGTTCATGCTCTGCTAACCAGCGGCTTGCAAGTGGCGAGTCTGTCATGGTGCGCGCCATGTGCACACGGGATCAAAACAGAAATGGGGCATCGGGAATGAAGCACAGCAACGGGATCGCAGGGAGCCTGCGCGCAGCTCTCGCCGCAGCCGTGCTGATCGGCGCGGTTGGCGGCATGTTTGGCGCTAGTGAGCCGGCCTACGCGCAGTTTTCGGAAAGCTACAAGTTCCTTGAGGCGGTTCGCAAGAAGGAGGGCCAGAAGGTAACCGATGCGCTCAACGAGCCCGGTTCCCAGATCGTCAACACGCGCGATGTCACCACAGGCGAAAGCGGGTTGCATATCGTGACCGCGCGGCGCGATCTCACGTGGATGCAGTTCCTTGTCGGGCACGGCGCGAATGTGAACGCGCGCGATGCCCGGGGTACGACACCGCTGGTGCTCGCCGCCAATCTGAGCTTCCTTGAAGGGGTCGATTATCTCATCGCTTCGGGCGCGAAGGTGGACGAGCCCAACAACACGGGTGAGACCCCGCTGATCACCGCCGTCCACCGGCGCGATCTGGCGTTGGTGCGCGCGCTGCTGAAGGCGGGCGCCAATCCCGACCGGCCCGACAATTCCGGCCGCTCGGCGCGCGATTACGCCATGCTGGAAGGCAAGGACAGCTCGGTCGCGAACGAGATCACCAATGCGGCCAAGGGCGGTGCCGGCGGTCAGAAGAAGACCTACGGCCCCTCGTTCTGATCGGACCTGCCATGATCGACACTGCTACAGCAGAGCTTTCGCTGGAAGACCTGCGCCTCCTGCTTGCCCCGCACATCGCCGAAGCTGCCGCGTTTGATGGCTGGACAGAAGCCGCCGTGAACGAAGCTGCCGCCATCACCGGGATTGATCCGGGCGCCGCGCGCTTTGCCTTTCAGGGCGAGGCGGGGCAGTCTGCGGCCATGGCGATGATCACCGCATGGACCGCCAGCATCGACCACGCGATGGCCGAAGCGCTCCCGGCGCAGCACTTGGCCACCATGAAGGTGCGCGAGCGGATTACTGCGCTCGTGACCTTCCGTCTCGATCAGATCGCGGGCCGGGAAGAAGCGCTGCGCGGCGCGCTGATCGAAATGGCGAAGCCGTGGAACGTGCCGGCCGCCACGAAACTGGCATGGCGTAGCGCCGATGCGATGTGGCGGCTCGCCGGGGATACCGCGACCGATTACAACCACTATACCAAGCGTGCGATCCTCGGTTCGATCTATGCCGCGACGCTGGCGGTGATGGCCGAGGACAAGAGCGAGGACCGCGAGGAGACTCGCGCGTTTCTGGCCCGCCGGATCGATGGTATCATGCGCTTCGAAAAGGCCAAGGCCCGCTTCGTGAAGCCGCAGGAGGAAACCTTCAGCTTCACCCGGCTGCTTGGCCGCCTGCGCTATCCGCCGCGTTGATTCGCTCCGCTCACGCGGAGGCGGCACCGGCCCACTCCCCCGCCCGGCCACCCATTCAGGGTACTCTCGTGGGTGGCCGGGCGGGGGAGTGGGCTGGTGCCGCTCTGTTTCGGCCAGGCCGAAACAGACAGTCATCAGTTATTGCGAATGACTTGCAATGATCCGGGCGCTGTGGCAGCGCTCGTCGGGTGACACTCGATGAACTTCCCCTTGGCACCCCGGCGCGGATCGTCTCCGCCGATTGGAGTGCGCTCGTGCCCGAAGAGGCGCAGCGGCTCCGGGCGCTGGGGATCGAGGAAGGGGCCGAAGTGCGGCTGGCCTATCGCGGCGTGTTTCTGGCGCGCGATCCCCTCGCGGTCGAGATCGGGCGGATGACCGTGGCGCTGCGCCGGGTCCATGCCCGCGCAATGCTGGTCGAACCGCTGGCCGTGGTCGAAGCGGTTCCGGCCGCATGACACGCCAGACGATGATCGCCGCGCTGGTCGGCAATCCCAATGCGGGCAAAAGCGCGCTGTTCAATGCGCTGACCGGCGCGCGCCAGAAGATCGCCAACTATCCCGGCGTCACGGTGGAACGCAAATCGGGGCGGATGGTGCTGCCCAGCGGCGAACCGGTTGAACTGGTCGATCTGCCGGGTTCCTACAGCCTCGATCCGTCGAGCCCGGACGAGGAAGTCACGCGCGACGTGCTGATGGGCCGCATGGCGGGGCAGGCGCAGCCCGATGTGCTGGTGATCGTGCTCGATGCCTCGAACCTCGAACAGCATCTCGTCTTTGCGCAGGAACTGATCGAACTGGGCCGCCCGGTGGTCGTCGCGCTCAACATGATCGATCTGGCCGAGCGCGACGGGCTGGTGCTCGATCCCGCCGCGCTGGCTTCTGCGCTTGGCGTGCCGGTAATCCCCACAGTGGCGGTGCGGCGGCGCGGCCTTGCCGATCTTGCGGCGGCGGTCGCTGCGCTGCGCGATAATCCGCCAGCGCCAGCGCCGCGCGCCCATATCACTGCGCCCGAGCGGCGGATGCTGGCGCGCGAGATGGCGCGCAGCGCGATCCTTTCCGAAACCGCGAAGCACCGCATCCATGCGCAGCTAGACCGCGTGCTGCTGCATCCCTGGCTTGGCCCGCCCGTGCTGCTGGCGCTGCTGTTCGTGGTGTTCCAAGCTGTGTTCAGCTGGGCTGCTCCGCTGCAGGATGGGCTCGATGGCGCGTTTGCCGCGCTGGGCGATGCAGCGCGCGGTGCGCTGCCGCCTTCGCTGCTGCGCGATTTCCTCACCGACGGGGTGATCGCGGGTGTCGGTTCGGTCGTGGTGTTCCTGCCGCAGATCCTGATCCTGTTCTTCTTCATCCTGACGATGGAGGCGACCGGCTACATGGCGCGCGCCGCCTTCCTCATGGACCGCGCGATGGCGGGCGTCGGCCTTTCGGGGCGCAGCTTCATCCCGCTGCTGTCCAGCTTCGCCTGCGCGGTGCCGGGGATCATGGCGACGCGCAGCATCACCGATCCCAAGGACCGGCTGACCACGATCCTGATCGCCCCGCTGATGACCTGCTCGGCGCGCCTGCCAGTCTACACCGTGATCATCGCCGCCTTCGTGCCCAACACCCAAGTGCTGCCGGGCGTGGGCCAGCAGGGCCTCGTGCTGTTGGGGCTGTATGTGTTCGGCGTGCTGGGCGCGATGGGCGCGGCGCTGCTGCTGCGGCGGACGATCACCAAGGGCGCGGCTTCGGGCTTCATCATGGAGATGCCCAAGTATCAGCTGCCCACGGTCAAGGACTTGGCGCTCGGCTTGTGGAGCCGCGCCTATGTGTTCCTGCGCCGCGCCGGCACGATGATCTTCGGCGTGACGGTGGTGCTGTGGCTGCTGCTCAATTTCCCGCGCGCGGAAAACCCGGAAGATCAGGTGAACGCCTCGGTGGCAGGCCATATCGCCAATGGGCTTGCCGTGGTGATCGAACCCGTCGGCTTCAACCGCGATATCGCGCTGGCGCTGATCCCCGCCATGGCCGCGCGCGAAGTTGCGGTCAGCGCACTGGCCACGACGTATGCCGTGGGGGCGAGCGACGACGAGGCACAAGGCCAGGCGCTGGGCGCGCAATTGAAGACGCACTGGAGCCTCGCCACCGCGCTCGCGTTCCTCGCGTGGTTCGTGTTCGCGCCGCAGTGCATGTCGACCATTGCCGTCACCCGGCGCGAGACCAACGGGTGGGCCTGGCCGATGTTCATGCTCGGCTACCTGTTCGGGCTTGCCTATCTGGCGGCAGGGCTGACCTATTGGATCGCGGTGGCCTGCGGGCTGGGTTGAAAACTCGGGCTGACGCTGTGGGAAATGCCGCTGACAGACTCGCCCTGATCCGTCCCACGGGCTAGTCCTTGGCCTCACACGGTACAGGATCACGAATCAATGGCAGGCAGCGTCAACAAGGTCATCATTGTCGGGAACCTGGGTGCCGATCCCGAGGTGAAGAGCTTCCAGAACGGTGGGCGCATCGCGAACCTGCGCATCGCCACATCCGAAACGTGGAAGGACAAGGCCACTGGCGAGCGCAAGGAGCGCACCGAGTGGCACTCCGTCGTGCTGCAGTCCGATGGCCTTGTGGGTGTCGCCGAGCGTTTTCTGAAGAAGGGCAGCAAGGTCTACATCGAGGGCCAGCTGCGCACCCGCAAGTGGCAGGATCAGTCGGGCAATGACCGCTATACGACCGAGGTTTCGGTCGGCGGCGTGGGCGGCGTGCTGACGATGCTCGACGGCGCGCAAGGCGGCGGCGGTGGCATGGGCGGTGGCGGCGGCCAGCGTTCGGGCGGCGGCTGGAACGAAGGCGGCTCCGGTGGCGGGCGCTCGGGCAGCGGCTCTTCCGGCGGCTGGAATCAGGGCGGCGGTGGCTCGTCTGCTGGCGGCGCTGCCGCTGGCGGCTTCGGCGACGATCTGGACGACGATATCCCGTTCTGATCGGGCCGTTCTGATCGGGCTGGCGGGGCGCTCAGGTTCCCCGCGTATCCCCATAGAGGTGGATGTGCAGCCGGTCGGTAAAGCGCCAACCATGCGTCAGCGCCGCGCCGGCCAGCCATTTGGATCGTTCGCGCAAGGTCTCGCTGCGGGTGCCTTCGGGCATCACGAACAGGCGTTCCGCCGGGATGCGGTAGAGTGCCTGCAACTCGGCCACTTCGCCCACATCGTCGTCGCTGGCGATCACGAACTTGAACCAGGCCTTGGGGCTGGCTGCCCAATCGCGCAGCAATTCCGGCACCAGCGCGAGGTTCTCCGCGTTGCCCGAATGCGAAAGCTTAGGGCTGACGTTGAACTGATCGACCAGCTGGGTGATCGCGTGGGGCGGGGGCACGCTGCCGTTGGTCTCGATCTCCACCTCAAGGGTGGGCAACGCTTCCTTCAGCATCGGGATCAGCTTGGCCAGCGCCGGGGCTTGCAGCAGCGGTTCGCCCCCGGTGATGACCAGCCGGGTGGGACGCAGCGCCAGAATGCGCATCGCCACTTCGCGCACCTCAAGGGTGATCTGGTTTTCCACCCGTTCAAACGTCAGATCGTCGCGGTGCGGGCGAATATCGCCCGTGAACCGCCACGTGTAGGCCGTGTCGCACCACGTGCAGGCCAGATTGCAGCGCGAGAGGCGCACGAACACGCAGGGCCGCCCCACCGAAGGGCCTTCGCCCTGTAGCGAGGGGAAGATTTCCGGCTCGCCCGGCGTGGTGGTGGCGAGCGTCAGGCTCATCCCAGCCGCGCCAGTGCCGCGGCGAGGCGCGCGGCCTCGGCGCTATGGTGCGCATGATCGGCGCGGGCCTTTTCGACCGCTTCGGGCTTGGCCTTTTCGGTGAAAGCCGGATTGGAAAGGCGGCCTTCGAGCGACTTGGCTTCCTTTTCGGACGCGGCGAGCGCCTTTTCGAGGCGGGCCTTTTCGGCGGCGATATCGATCACGCCTTCCAGCGGCACGATGAGGTTCGCATCGCCTGCGCCGATCTGCATCGCCGCGCCTGCCGGGGCGGGCGCGAAGTGGACCTTGCTGAGGCGGGCGAGGCGCTCGATTGCGGCAGTATTGCCTTCGATCACTGCGCGGGTGGCAGCGCTGGGGTCAGGCAGGTAGGCCTCAAGCCGCGCGCCCGGTGCGATGCCAAGCTCGTTCTTGGCCCCGCGCAGGCCAGAGACCAGCGCGATCAGCCATTCGACTTCGGCCTTGGCAGCGGGATCAACGCTCGCCTGCGGGGCAGGCCACTGCGCCACGATCAGTTCTGCCGAACGCTCCCCAAGCGCATGCCACAGCTCTTCGGTCACGAACGGCATGAACGGGTGGAGCATGACGAGGATCTGATCGAGCACCCAGCCCGCCACCGCGCGCGTCTCGTCATCGAACGAACCCTTGATCAGTTCGATGTACCAATCGCAGAACTGGTCCCATACGAAGTGGTAGACCGTGTTCGCAGCAGCATCGAAGCGCAGATCGGCCATCGCCTGATCGAGCGCGGCGACGGTTTCCACCACTTCGCCGATGATCCAGCGGTTGACCGCGCTGGTCGCAGCAGGTGCGGCCACCGAAGTGCTGCCGGTGATCCCGTTCGCCATGCAGAAGCGCGCGGCGTTCCAAAGCTTGGTCGCGAAGTTGCGATAGCCCTCGACGCGGCGCTCATCCATCTTCACGTCGCGGCCCTGGCTTTCCATGGCGCACATGAAAAAGCGCAGCGCATCCGCGCCGTACTTGTCGATCAGGCCCAGCGGATCGACCACGTTGCCCTTGGACTTGGACATCTTCTGCCCATCAGCGGCGCGTACCAGCCCATGCAGATAGAGCCGCTTCCAGGGGTTCTGACCGGTCATTGCCCGGCCCATCATCATCATCCGCGCATCCCAGAAGAACAGGATGTCGAACCCGGAAATGAGCAGGTCGTTGGGGTAGTGCTTCTTCAGCAGCGGCGCATCCGCCTCCGGCCAGCCGAGCGTGGCAAACGGCCAGAGCGCGGAGGAGAACCACGTGTCGAGGACGTCTTCGTCGCGCGACAGCGTGACGCCTGCGCCAGCCTTGGCCTGCGCTTCTTCCTCGGTCTCGGCAACATAGCACTGACCGTCCGAGCCATACCACGCCGGAATGCGGTGCCCCCACCACAGTTGCCGGGAAACGCACCAGGGCTGGATATTCTCCATCCAGTTGAAGAACGTCTTCTCCCATGTCTTCGGCACGATCTCGATCGCGCCCGAACGCACGGCTTCGATGGGCGCCTTGGCCAGTTCGGCGGCATTCACATACCACTGGTCGGTCAGCATCGGTTCGATCACCACGCCGCCGCGATCACCGAAGGGCTGCATGATGATCTTGTCCTCGACCTTGATCATCAGGCCGTCAGCGTCGATGTCCGCCACCACGCGCTTGCGCGCTTCATAGCGGTCCAGCCCGCGATAGGCTTCGGGCACGAGGTTGAGCGCGTCGATATCGTTCGCGCTGGCCTTCTCGCCGCCGGCAATCGTCTTGGCGCGCGCGGCTGCCACCGCATAAGGCTCCCCATCGGCGCGCATCGTCGCGGTTTCGTCCATCAGGCGGTACATCGGAATGCCGTTGCGCTGCGCCACGCCGAAATCGTTTTCGTCATGCGCCCCGGTGATCTTTACCGCGCCCGAACCGAACGTCGGGTCCGGATATTCATCGGTGATGATCGGAATCAGCCGCCGGTGTTCCTTCGGGCCGACCGGAATCTCGCAAAGCTTGCCCACGATGGGCGCATAGCGCGCGTCGTCCGGATGGACCGCCACCGCGCCGTCCCCCAGCATGGTTTCGGGCCGGGTCGTGGCAATGGCGATGTAGTTGCGCTCTTCCTCCAGCACCACGTTGCCGTCCGCGTCGCGTTCGACATAGGTATAGGTTTCCCCGCCTGCGAGCGGGTACTTGAAGTGCCACATATGGCCCTTCACTTCGCGCGTCTCGACCTCAAGGTCGGAAATCGCGGTTTTCAGCTTGGGGTCCCAGTTCACCAGCCGCTTGTCGCGGTAGATCAGGCCCTGATTGTAAAGATCGACGAAGACCTTCACGACCGCCTTGGTGAAGTGCGGGTCCATCGTGAACTGCTCGCGGCTCCAGTCCATCGAACAGCCGAGGCGGCGCAGCTGGCCGGTAATCGTGCCGCCGCTCTCGTGCTTCCATTCCCACACTTTGTCGATGAAGGCTTCGCGCGCATAGTTGGTGCGCTTGTCGCCAGCGGCTTCCAACTGGCGCTCGACCACCATCTGCGTGGCGATGCCGGCATGGTCGGTGCCGACCACCCACAGCGCATCCTTGCCGCGCAGCCGCTCATACCGGATCACAACGTCCTGCAACGTGTTGTCCAGCGCGTGGCCGATGTGGAGGCTGCCGGTCACGTTCGGCGGCGGGTTCACGATGGTGAAGGGCGCGGCATCGGGGCGCGCGGGGCGGAACAGGCCGTTTGCTTCCCAGTGGGCATACCACTTGGCTTCGAGCCCGGCAGGCTCGAACGTCTTGGCGAGGGCGGTGCCCTCGGCCTGCTCTTCGATCGTCGTTTCGGTCATGATGCACAGGGCCTTGCCATCCTGTGGAGCGGCCTGCAAGCCCGCGAAAGGGCCGCAAGATGCCCGCAGGCTGCTTGCCGCGCGCTTGCGGCCTTTGTCGATTTCCCGCATGAAGCGGCTACGATGCGGGGGACAGCGGATTTTATCACCGAGACAGGCGCTGACGGCAGCGCTGCGCTGGTGCTTACCGGCCCGCTGCTGGTGTCCTCGGTCGGCACTATCGACCGCCGCCTGCGCGCGCTCGAAGGGCCGATTGCTTCCATCGATCTCGGCCGGGCGGGCCAGATCGACACCGTGGGCGCGTGGACGGCGTGGAGCCTTTCAAAGCGGTTTTCAGCGCCCATTACTGGTGCTTCGCCCGAAGCAGAACGGCTGATCGCGGCCATCCGCGCGGCAGACGACAACACCGCGCCGATCGAGCACCAGGAGTTGCCGATCCTGCTGCGCGTGCCCGAACAGGTCGGCGTGGTGGTGGCCGGGCTGGGGCAGGGCCTGCTGCTGGTGCTGGGTTTTCTGGGCCAGATCGTGCTCGCTAGCGGCACTTTGCTGCGTTATCCGGGCCGTTTTCGCATTCGTGCGCTGGTCCACCAGATGGAACTGATGGGCGTGAACGCGCTCGGCATCATCGCGTTGATGAGCTTCCTTGTCGGCATCGTGATTGCGCAGCAGGGCGCGGTGCAACTGCGGCAATTCGGTGCGGAAATCTACACGGTGAACCTCGTCGGCCGCCTCAGCTTGCGCGAGCTCGGCATTCTGATGACCGCGATCATGGTCGCTGGCCGTTCGGGCTCCGCCTTTGCGGCGCAGCTCGGCACGATGAAGCTGACCGAGGAGATCGATGCGATGCGCACCATCGGCGTCTCCCCGATTGAGGCGCTGGTGATCCCGCGCCTGCTCGCCACGATGATCATGATGCCGCTGCTGGGCATCTATTCGGCGGCCATCGGGATCATCGGCGGCGCGGCGCTGTCATCGCTCACGCTGGGCATTCCCTTCTTCACCTTCCTTGCGCGCATTCAGGAAGTGGTGCCGCTGCACGATGTGTGGGTGGGGCTGATCAAGGGGCCGGTGTTCGGGCTGATCGTGGCCATATCCGGCTGCTTTCAGGGGCTGCAGGTGAAAAGCAATGCCGAGGAAGTCGGCACCCGCACGACCGCAGCGGTGGTCATGGCGATCTTCATGGTGATCGTGCTCGATGCCTTCTTCGCGGTGTTCTTCTCGGAGATCGGCTGGGGATGAGCGGCGAACCCTTCTGCACCGAGCCGGCCGTCCCGTCTGTCTCTGGCGGGAGCGAGACGGATCAATTCCCGATCCGCGTGCGCGGCCTGCGCAATGCCTTTGGCGAGCATGTCATCCACGAGAACCTCGACCTCGATGTGCGCAAGGGCGAAATTCTGGGCGTCGTCGGCGGATCGGGTACGGGCAAATCGGTGCTGATGCGCTCGATCATCGGGCTGCAGATTCCCGAGGCAGGCGAAATCGAAGTGCTGGGCAGCCCGATCACCGATGCGCGCGCCGATAATGATATCGATATCCGGTGCCGCTGGGGGATCCTGTTTCAGGGCGGTGCGCTGTTCTCGACGCTCACCGTGGCGGAGAACGTCGAGGTGCCGCTGCGCGAGTTCTATCCCGAAATCACCGACGAACTGCGTCACGAGATTGCACGCTACAAGGTGCTGCTTTCTGGCCTGCCGGCCGAAGCGACGAGCAAGTATCCGAGTGAGCTTTCGGGGGGCATGAAGAAGCGCGCCGGCCTCGCCCGGGCGCTGGCGCTCGATCCGGAACTGCTGTTTTTGGACGAACCGACCGCCGGGCTCGACCCCATTGGCGCGGCCGGGTTCGACCAGCTCATCCGCAGCCTGCAGCAGACGCTGGGCCTCACCGTGTTCCTCATCACCCACGATCTCGATACACTCTACGAGATCTGCGACCGGGTGGCGGTGATCGCGGACAAGCGTGTGATCGCGGTGGGCACGATCCCTGAACTGATCACCACCGATCATCCGTGGATCACATCATACTTCACTGGGCCGCGTGGCCGCGCAGCCAAGGCAGCCAGCGAGCGCAGCGGCGCCCCTGGCGGCGCGGGGGAGCGCAAGAGGGCGCTTGGCACCGCAGCGGATGGAGCATAGGGAACGCCGATGGAGACGCGCGCCAATCATGTCTGGGTGGGGGTGGTAACCCTGCTGCTGCTGGCGGGGCTCGCAGCACTGCTGATCTGGATTGCGCGGCTCAGCCAGCACGAACAGATCGCTTACGACATCTTCTTCAAACAGTCGGTCGATGGTGTCGCCAAGGGATCCGAGGTTTCCTATTCGGGCGTTCCGGTGGGGCAAGTCTCGGATATCACGCTGTGGGAAAAGGACCCCAGCTTCGTGCGCGTCCGGATCAAGGTCGATCGCAAGGTGCCGATCCTGCAGGGCACCACGGCGAGCCTGCAGGGTAGCTTCACGGGCGTATCAACGATTCAGCTGGCCGGCGCGATCAAGGGCGCGCCGCCGATCAGCGAGCGGGGCCCGGGCGGCGCACCAGTGATCCCGACCAAGCGCAGCGGGCTGGGCGAAATCCTTTCGAACGCGCCGCTGCTGCTCGAACGGCTGGCGACGCTGAGCGAGCGGTTGACGATGGTCCTTTCGGATGAGAACCAGAAGGCGTTTGCCAGTATCCTTGCTCATACCGATCAGCTGACCGGCAACCTTGCGGGTGCCTCGCCCGAGGTGAAGACTGCGCTGGTCGAACTGCAGCTGACCCTGAAGCAGGCGACGACGACGCTGGCGAGCGTGGACAAGCTGGCGAATTCAGCCGACGCGTCGATCAATGATCCGGCAAACGGCTTTGCGAAGCAGCTGCGCGTAACGCTCAAATCGGCGCAGGCGGCGGCGGATTCGCTGCAGGCGACGATGAACGAGACCAAGCCTGCCGCCAAGCAGTTCAACGACCGCACCTTGCCCGCCTTCGAAGCAGCGCTGCGCGATATCGAGGCAACCTCGCGCTCGATCCGGGCAATGACCGACCAGATCGGCGATCGCGGCCTCGGTAGCGTCGTGGGAAGCTCCAAACTGCCGGATTACAAGCCATGAGCGCCAGCATGACCCGAACTCTTCCTGCAAAGCTTGCCCTGTTCGCGGCGCTGGGTGCCGGATTGGGGGGCTGTGTCAGTATCGGCGCCAAGCCGCCCGGCACGTTGCTCAGCCTGACATCGCAGGCCGCGCCTGCTGCGGGAAGCAGCAGCAGCGGCACGCTGAGCGAGGCGACGGTGGTGCTGGAGCCGACGGCGGCAGCGGCGGTTTCCGTCCTGCGCATTCCGGTTCAGATCGATGCCGCCAACATCGCCTATATCAAGGGCACGCACTGGGTCGAGCGCCCGGCACGCGCCTTCCAGCACCTGCTGGCCGATACGCTGCGCGCGCGCGGCAAGGGGCTGGTGGTCGAGACGGACCGCGCCACCACAGGCCTGCGGATCGGAGGCCAGTTGCTGGCCATGGGCTTTGATGCCCA
>JBIPOH010000323.1:0-4048 GCA_044379435.1 Novosphingobium sp. | reverse complement strand
TCGCCGCGCCGATGTTGATGCCGGTCGCGAAGACCGTGTAGCCCTGCGAACGGCGCGATTCATCCTCGCGCGGGTAGAGCGTGCCGACTTGCGCCGAGATATTGCCCTTGAGGAAGCCCGAGCCCAGGATCAGCAGCGCCAGCGCGATCACGAAAGTCTCGTAGAACGACATCGCCGCGTGCCCTGCGGCCATGAACAGCACGCCGATCAGCACGGTCTTCTTGGGGCCGAGCAGCCGGTCTGCCACCCAGCCGCCGATGATCGGGGTGAAATAGACCAAGCCCGCGTACCAGCCATAAATGATCGAGGCGAAGGCCACATCGCTCATCGGGCCATTGAAACTGAGCCCACCGCGCAGCGCGGCCAGCCCGATCACCTCGCTCCCGTGCAGCGGTAGCAGCTCCTTCACCATGTAAAGCGTGAGCAGCGCCGACATCCCGTAGAATGAGAAGCGCTCCCACATTTCGGTGAAGGCGAGGAAATAGACCCCCTTGGGATGGCCGGCAAACTGTTCGAACTGCTGCGCCTCGGCCGCCATCAATACCCCCGCTGTTCGCCGCGCCGGTCTCTTTCCGCACGCGATCGTGCTTGGGATGGGCGATACGGCGTCCCTTCGTCAATCAGCAAAGTCATGGAATGCAGATTACGGCATTGCCGATGAGCTTGCCCGATTCCACCGCCTCATGCGCCTTTACCGCCTCGGCCAGATCGAACCGCGCGGCGATGGCGTGCTGCAAGGCCCCTGCTTCCAGCGCCGCCGTCAGCCGCGCCACTGTGTCTGCGCGCTGCTGCTGCGAAAGCAGGTAGACCAGCAGCATGTGCAGCGTGCTGTGCCGGAACATCAGCGGATAGAACGGCAGTTTCGGTTCGCCTTCGCCCACCGAGCCATAGGCCGCGATCACGCCGCCTTCGCCCAGCACCGCCATGGTAACGGGCAGATTGCCGCCGAACTCCACTTCGACCACGCGGTCGACCGGCTTGCCTTCGTTCGCGGCAAGGATCGCCGCTGCCACATCACCATCGCGGTAATTCACCACGGCATGGGCCCCCGCCGCCTCAGCCGCGCGCGCCTTTTCCGGGCCGCTCACGGTCGCGATCACCCGCGCGCCGCCCCAGCGCGCCAGCTGGATGGCATAGTGCCCCACCGCGCCCGCGCCGCCCGTCACCAGCACGGTCTGCCCGCTTACGTCACCATCGGCAAACACGGCGTGGCAGGCGGTCGAGGCCGGGATGCCAAGGCAAGCCCCGGCTTCAAAGCTGGTGTTCTGCGGCAGCGCTACGGCCTGCGCTTCGGGCAGGCAGACATATTCGGCGCACGAGCCGAACGGCCGCCGCCACGCCGCGTTCCACACCCACACGCGCTGCCCGATCCGTGCCGCCGAAACGCCTGCGCCCACCGCGTCGATCTCGCCCGCGCCGTCGGAATGGGGGATCACGCGGGGGAAGGCAATCGGAGCGCGCGCGCCGATGCGCGTCTTCACATCGGAAGGGTTTACGCCCGAGGCATGGAGGCGAACCCGCACTTCACCCGGACCCGGCTGCGGCGTTTCCATTTCGCCAAGCCGCAGCACATCGGCCGCAGCCCCAATCGCCTCGTACCAGACAGCGCGCATCAAGCTTCCTTCATCGAAAGCCAGATGCCGCGCCGCGCTCAATCATGCACGGTGCGGTCGCTGGCCGGATCAGAATGAAACTCGTGCCAGATACCGTTGAGGATCGCCACACTGACAGCAAGGCCAAGGCCAAGTATCCACGCAAAATACCACATGAGGCCGGGTTCCTTTCAATACATGTCGGGATTGAGGCGCACTTCGTCGCCCGTGACCCGGCCAAACATCACGCGGTAGGCCCACGTGGTGTAGGCCAGCACGATCGGTAGGAAGATCACCACCACGATCAGCATGATGAACAGCGTGAGATGGCTGGACGAGGCATTCCAGACCGTGAGGCTGGAGGCCGGATCAATCGCGCTGGGCAAGATAAACGGGAACATCGAAAGGCCCACCGTGGCGATGATCCCCATCACCGCCAGCGCCGAACCGGCAAAGGCAAGGAGATCGCGCCGCGTGCGCAGGCCGAGCAGCGCCACAAACGGGCCGAACAGGCCAAGAACCGGCGCGGCGATCATCCAGTGATGGGCCGCAAAGTTGCCCAGCCACGCACCCGGAGCCGCTACGGCGCGGGCAAGATGCGGATTGGACGGGCCGCCGGTATCGACGGCCTCGGCCATGCGGAAGCCAAGGCCGCCCCACGCCACAAACGCCCCGCCCGCCGCAAAGAGCAGAAATGTTGCCACCGCCGCCATCGCGCCATAGCGCCGCGCACGAAACTGCACTGGCCCTGGCTCCAGCTTCATCGCCAGCCAGCCGGCACCGTGCATCACCAGCATTGCCACCGAAAGCAGGCCCGCCAGCAGGCTGAACGGCGTGAACAGGCCCAGCAGCGTGCCTTCATAAAACGAACGCAAATCGCCATCGAGGCGGAAGGGCGCGCCCAGCAGCACGTTGCCCACGGCCACGCCAAACACCAGCGCCGGGACCAGTCCGCCCACAAACAGCGCCCAGTCCCACCGCGCGCGCCACGCTGGCTCTGCATGTTTCGAGCGATACTTGAAGCCCACCGGCCGCAGGATCAGCGCCGCCAGCACGAGGAACATGGCCAGATAGAAGCCCGAGAAACTGACTGCATAGACATAGGGCCACGCCGCGAAGATCGCCCCGCCGCCCAGGATGAACCACACCTGGTTGCCTTCCCACGTCGCGCTCACGGTGTTGATCACCATGCGGCGTTCCAGATCGTTTCGCGCCACGAACGGCAGCAGCGCCATTGCGCCCAGATCAAACCCGTCGGTCAGGGCAAAGCCGATCAGCAGCACCCCGATCAGCACCCACCAGATCAGCCGCAGCGTCTCGTAATCAAGCGGCAGCGCCATCGCGCTTCTCCTTCGTGCCCACCGTCATTCAGCTGGTCGTCATTCGGCCGGAACGCTGTGCGTCGGGCGCGGCGCAGCGGGCGGCCGCACGGCATCGCGGCGCGGCTGCCAGGGCGTATAGCCCTCCGGCCCCTTGCGAATGGCGGAGAGCATCAGCCGCACCTCGATCACCGCCAGCACGCTATAGAGCAGCGTGAAGCCCGCAATCGTCGTCCAGACCTGTGCCACCGTCAGGCTCGATGCGCCGAGGAACGTGGGAAGCACGCCTTCCACGGCCCACGGCTGGCGTCCGATTTCCGCGACCATCCAGCCCATTTCAGCGGCAATCCATGGCAGCGGGATCATCAGCACCGCGCCGCGCAGGAACCACTTGGCATCAAACCGCCGGGTGTTGGCGAGGATCAGCGCTGTCGCGAAAAAGCCGATGAACAGGAAGCCCAGCCCCGCCATCCCGCGAAACAGCCAGAACAGCGCGGGCACATTGGGCACGGTGGACCAAGCCGCCTTGTCGAGCGCGGCGGCATCAGCCTTGCGCGGATCAGCCACGAAGCGCTTGAGCAGCATGGCATAACCCAGATCGTGCTTCGCGGTCTCGAACTGCGCGCGCGCGGCCATGTCTTTCGGGTTCACCTTGAGCTTTTCCACCGCATCATAGGCGATCAGGCCATGCTCGATGCGCGTGCGCGCATGGGCGACGAGCGGATAGATCCCCTCGACCTGGCCCGTCAGGCTGCGCGTGCCGATGATGCCAAGAACATAGGGTATCTTGACCTCGTAAAGCGTCTCGCCCCCCGTGGCGGAAGGCAGGCCGAACACCGCGATCCCGGCAGGCGCGGGCTCGGTGTGCCATTCGGCCTCCACCGCCGCGAGCTTCATCTTCTGGTTGTCGGTCAGCGTATAGCCGCTTTCATCGCCCAGCACGACGACCGAAAGCGCCGAGGCAAGGCCGAAGGCAGCGGCCACGGCAAAGCTGCGCTTGGCCAGTTCGAGATGCCGCCCCTTGAGGAGATACCACGCCGAAACGCCGAGCACGAACACGCTGGCCGTGACATAGCCTGCGCTGACGGTGTGAACGAACTTGGCCTGCGCCACCGGATTGAACACTACATCGTAGAA
>JBIPOH010000139.1:0-8287 GCA_044379435.1 Novosphingobium sp. | reverse complement strand
CCGATTTTCAAACCGAGGGACTTGGCGTCCGAAGATGCTGGCGACCAGTGAAGAAGGAAGCAAAACCGCCGTTCCCTGCTGGTGAAGCGGCATATATGGAGGGGGTTCCGACCCGTCAACGGCTTTCCGCATTTTTTTTGAAACATACTTCAAACACCGTGAAAACCGGGCATTTTGGGAATGCCGATGGCCCATCCATCTTCGCCGTGAAACGCTGCCGGGCTGATTCAGCGCTCTGAAAACCGCAGAATCGCTTAGAATCACCCCCGACTCGTCCTCATAAGCAAAGCCTTAAGCGCATTGGGCTTAGTTCGGATCGGACATGACGAGCGATTCTTCCCACGCACCTATGCCTGCGCTCACTGCAGGTGAGGACAGCGCGTCTTTCGCGCGTCCACCTGCTGCGCCGCGCGTTTCGGTGATCGTGCCTGCCTATGGCGTCGCGCATCTTCTGAGCGAGGCGCTGACCTCGCTGACATGCCAGGTCTTCACGCAGTGGGAATGCATCGTCATCGATGATGGGGCACCGGATGATGTCGCCGGGGCCGTCCAGCCGTTTCTCACCGATCCACGTTTCCGGTTTCTGGCGACCGCGAACCACGGGGTCTCGGCGGCGCGCAACACTGCGATCTCAGAGGCCCGCGCGCCGCTGATCGCGCTGCTCGACGGCGATGACCTATTTCGACCAGACTATCTCGCCAAGGTCGTCCCGCTGCTTGAGGCAGATCCGGGCGTCCGGCTTGTAACTTGCAATGCTCAGATCTTTGGAGCCGTCGCGCGCCTGCGCAATTGCGTCGAGCGGCCCCATGCCCTGCAAGGCGGCTTGGCCGAAGTGCTGGACCGTTCGTTCAACGTCTACATCGGCACGACCTTTCGCCGGGCCGATTTCGATGCGGTCGGCGGCTTCGACACCCGCATGGCGCAGTCGGAGGATTTCGATCTCTGGGTCAGGCTGATGATGCTGGGCGGCACTGCCCGCTACACCGGCGAAGTGCTTGCCCAATACCGTGTGCGGCCCGGCAGCGCTTCAGCCAATGCCGGGCGTATGCTGCTGGGCAATATCCGCACTTATGAGAAAGCCCGGGCCACGCTTCCTGCCCATGCCAGCGAGATTGCATTGCTGGACCGGCTGCTGACAGACAACCGTGCAGCGCTCGCCTTCGAACATGCGATCGACCGCATCGTCGATGGCGATACGCGGCGCGGCCTTGCCGAACTGCGACGTGCGCGCGGTCAGGTGGCCGGCTTCACCTGGCGTGCATCGTTCATGCTGTGGAACCTGCTGCCTGCACTGGCTCGGCCCATGCTGCGTTGGCGCCGCCGCGCTCACAGCCGCGGCGCAGCCGAATTGGCGATCCATCCCAGCTTCCTGAAGGCCGAGGGATGAACATGGCGGCGCCCTCCCCCGCGATCACAGTGGCCATGAGCGTCTACAACGGCGCAGCCTTTCTCGTGCCCGCCATGGAAAGCGTGCTGACGCAGACATTCGCCGACTTCGAATTCCTCGTGCTCGACGATGGCTCCACCGATGCGACACGCGCCATTGCCGAAGGCTTCGCCGCGCGCGATTCCCGAGTACGGGTCATCTCGCGCGCAAATCGCGGCCTCGTCGCCAGCCTCAACGAGCTTATCGCGCTGGCCCGCGCCCCGATTGTCGCCCGCTTCGATGCCGACGACATCTGCCACCCGGACCGCCTTGCCCGGCAGCACGCCTTTCTCATGGCACGCCCCGATCACGGCCTCGTCGGCGCGGCCACACGGTTTATCGATGCTGCGAGCTGCCCAGCCGCCAATGCGCCGCTGGTGCGCCCTTGCGATCACGATGCCATCGCCCGCAATCTGGAGGATGGCCCCAATCTTTGCCACAGCGCCGTCATGGTCCGGCGCGATCTGGTGCGGCAGGCTGGCGGCTATCGCAATGCATACACCCACGCCGAGGATCTGGATCTGTGGTTGCGGCTCAGCCGCATGACCCGGCTGCACAATCTGCCAGAATGCCTGCTGGATTACCGCATTTCGCCCGGGCAAGTTTCATCGCGCCACGTGATCACGCAGGCACGCCATGCGGCGATTGCCTGGCTCGCCCACCGCGCGGTGATCGAGCGCGGCACCGATCCCACGGCCGACCTTGCCGCCTTGCCGCCAACAGATGCACTTGATGTCCTGCTCGGCCCGGGAAGCGCGGCCTATGTCCGGCGCAGGGTGGTGGCACGCGCGCTCTATGCGCCCGAAGCGCTGGCCGGTGAAGGCTGGGACGCCCTCCTCGGCCATATCTCCGATACCGGTGCAAACGCCGAACTGTGGCGCGTCGCGGCGCGTATGCTGCGCGCAGGCCGCCCGCTGCGGGCCGCGCGCGCCGCGCTCCATCTGGCGCTTCAGTCGGCGCCGCAGCCCGCGCTCCATCCGACGAGGCAAGCGGCATGACCCGCGCCGACACCCTCGCGGCCGAACTCGCCGATCAGCCCCCCGCGATGTCGGTGCGCACGGCCGCCGCGTGGGCGCTGACCTCGCAGTATTCCTCGTTTGCCATCCAGTTTGCCGCCAGCATCGTGCTGGCACGCTGGTTCATCTCGCCCGCAGACCTCGGCCTGTTCTCGATTGCCTTTGCCGCCGTCACGCTGGTGGCCTTCCTGCAGGACTTCGGCGTAAACCGCTACATCAACGGCGAGCGTGAACTGACTGCCGAAAAGCTGCAGACCGCCTTCACCATCTCGGTCACTTTCGCCTGGAGCATTGGCCTTCTTGCAATTCTCGCCTCTGGCCCCATCGCCGAATTCTATCATGATCCCGCGCTGCGCCCGGTCGCGCTGATCATTGCCTGCTCTTACCTCCTCGTGCCCTTGGCCATTGTGCCCCAGGCCACCTGCCAGCGGCGGATGGACTACAAGTCCAACACGATGATCGAAGTTGGCTCCTCGATCGCCAACGCCTCGGTGGCGATCACGCTGGGGGTCATGGGATATGGCGGAATTGCGCTGGCGTGGGGCGCGTTTGCGCAGCAGGCGGCGCGGCTCGTCATCAGCCAGTGGCGCACCGGGCTCATGCTGCCCTGGCCGCTCCGCCTTGCCGGAGCCGAACCGATCCTGCGGCTTGGCGGCACCAACAGCGTGCTGGCCACGGCCTATTCGATCACGGGCCGCGCGCCCGAACTCGTCATCGGCCGCCTGATCGATACGGCCGCCGTCGGCCTCTTCGCCCGTGCTTCGGGCCTTGCGCTGCAATTGCGCCTGCTCGTTGCGGGCGCAGTGACGGGGGTGTTCTATCCCGCCTTCCGCCGCGTGCGCGATGCTGGCGAGCCGCTCGGGCCGCCGTACTTGCGCGTGGTGGCCGCCTATACCGGCGTAACCTGGCCAGCCATGGCCGGGATCGCGGTCCTTGCCCAGCCGATCATTCACCTCCTTTATGGAGAGCGCTGGATGGCCGCCGCGCCGCTGCTCGGCTGGGTCGCTCTCTCGCAGCTGTGCTATGTCGCGATCCCGCTCAATGCCGATCTTCCGGTGCTGCTTGGCCGCACGAAAAGCCTGCTCCACCGTACCGTCCTGGAGACGGTCACCTCGGTGCTGCTGCTCGCGGTTGCCGCCCCGTTCGGTCTCATCTGGGTTGCGGTCTCGCGCTTTGCCCACGGCCTCGTCTTCATCGCGCTCTACGCGCCGCTGATGAAAGAGATGCTCGGCCTCAGCTGGCGCGCGCTTGCGGTGATCTACTTGCGCAGCCTCGCGGTCACGGCCGCCGCCGTCGCTCCGGTGCTGATCAGTTATGAAGTGTGGCACCCCGCAGCCGAGGCCGGGCCGTTGCAGATGCTGACGACATCGGCCCTGGGCGCGTTCTTCTGGCTGATCGCCCTGCGCATCGCGGGCCATCCGTTGTTTGGCGAGATCACGGGCTTGCTGGGCGAAATCATCGCCGGCCTGCGCCAGCGCCGCGCCCGCGTTTCCCTCTCCTGATCCGGGCAAGCTCCTGATTTCCATAGGCAGCCCTGCGGGAAAGGCGTAAGCTCCAGCACAGGAGAAGGACGCCATGGGCATTCTGGCCATCACCGCAACTGGCGCGCTCGCGCTGGCCACCCCCGCACCGCTGCCCCCGCCGCAGGGCGACGTCGATATCGTCAAGGCCGATATCGACCGGCACGACCGGATGACCGTCCCCGTGCGCATCGGCCACGGCGGCGGCAGCGCGGGGCCGTTCGATTTCCTTGTCGATACCGGGGCCGAACGCACTGTGCTCGCCCGCGATATTGCCACGCGCCTTCAGCTGCCCACCTCCGGCACGGGCCTCCTCATCGGCATCGCCGGCACGCAAGCCGTCGATCTGGTGGAAATCGACGAAATCAACCTTGGCCGCCGCAGCTTCTATGGCCTCACCGCCCCGCTGCTGGAAGGCAGCAACATCGGGGCAGACGGCATCATCGGGCTCGACAGCCTGCAGGACCAGCGCGTCCTCCTCGATTTCGCGCGCAAACGCATGACTATCGGCGATGCGATCCAGCTCGGCGGCAGCCGGGGGTTCGAAATCGTGGTGCAGGCGCGCCGCCGCTCGGGCCAGCTGATCCTGACCAACGCCGTGATCGACGGCGTGCGCACCGATATCGTGATCGACACCGGTTCCGACACCTCCATCGGCAACCGCGCGCTGCAAAGGGCCCTCGCCCGCCGCAACAAGGGCGGAACCACACAGCTCCAGTCCGTGACGGGCCAGATCATCACGGCTGATATCGCGATGGCCCGCACCATGAAGCTCGGCTCGATGACGATGACCAACTCCATGCTCGTCTTCGCCGATACGCCGGCCTTCGACAAACTGGAGATGGTCAGGCGGCCAGCCATGTTCATGGGCATGAACCAATTGAAGCTGTTCCAGCGCGTTGCCATCGATTTTTCGACCAAGCGCATCCTCTTCGATCTGCCGGACAGCGCGGAAATCCCGATCCGGTTCTGAGCGAGGCAGCGCTTGGGGCTGGCGAAACCCGCCAAACCGCCTATCTGGGAGGAATGCCGCCAGATACCGCCACCAACAATGCTGATGCCCGCCATGATGGCTGGGCCACGCTGCGCCGCTTCCTGCCCTACCTCTGGCCGCGCGAAAACCCGGTGCTCCGGCGGCGCATCATCGGCGCCACGCTGCTGATCCTTGCCGCCAAGGCAACCACGCTCGCGCTTCCTTATGCCTACAAGCGCGCCATCGATGCGATGAGCCTGCCGGGCACCATACCGGGCACCACCAGCGGCGCTTATGCCATCGCGCTCGCTTTCGTGCTGGCCTATGCGCTGGGCCGCTTCAGCGGCGTTGCCTTCGACAACTTGCGCAACATCGTGTTCGAACGCGTCGGGCAGGATGCCACGCGCGCGCTTGCGGAAGACGTGTTCAGCCGCCTCCACAAGCTGTCGCTGCGCTTCCACCTCGCCCGCCGCACGGGCGAGGTTACCAAGGTGATCGAGCGCGGGACCAAGAGCATCGACGTGATGCTCTATTTCCTGCTGTTCAACATCGCTCCCACGGTGATCGAACTCGCCGCCGTCGCGGTGATCTTCTACATCAGCTTCGGCTGGCCGCTCGTCGCCGCCACCGCGCTCGCCATCGTGCTCTATGCCTGGGTCACGCGCACGATCACCGAATGGCGCAATGCCCTGCGCGAAAAGATGAACCGGCTCGATGGGCAGGCCATGGCCCGCGCGGTCGATTCGCTGCTCAATTATGAAACGGTGAAATACTTCGGCGCCGAAGCGCGCGAGGAAGCGCGCTATGCCGCTGCCACCGGCGCCTATGCCGAAGCCGCCGTGAAAAGCGAGAACTCGCTTGGCCTGCTCAACATCGCGCAGGCGCTGATCGTCAATCTGCTGATGGCGGGCGCAATGGCCTACACCGTGTGGGGCTGGGCGAAAGGGCAGCTCACGGTGGGCGACGTTGTCTTCGTCAACACCTACCTCACCCAGCTGTTTCGCCCGCTCGACATGCTTGGCATGGTCTATCGCACCATCCGGCAGGGCCTGATCGACATGGCCGCCATGTTCAAGCTGATGGACGAGCCGGAAGAAGTGGCCGACGCCCCCGGCGCGCCCGCGCTCCTCATCCGCCAGCCCGCCGTGGTGTTTGATAACGTACAGTTCGGCTATGATCCCGATCGCACGATCCTCCACGGCCTCAGCCTCGAAATCCCGGCCGGCAGCAAGGTCGCCGTGGTCGGCCCATCGGGCGCAGGCAAATCGACCATCGCGCGCCTGCTGTTCCGCTTCTACGATCCGCAATCCGGGCGCATCCTCATCGACGGGCAGGATATTGCCGGGGTCACCCAGAAATCCTTGCGCGCCGCGCTCGGCATCGTTCCGCAGGATTCGGTGCTGTTCAACGACACCATCGGCTACAACATCGCCTATGGCCGCGACGGTGCGGACCTTGCCGCTGTCGAAGCCGCCGCCCGCGCTGCCGCGCTGATGCCGCTGATCGAACGCCTGCCCAAAGGCTTCGAGACCGAAGTCGGCGAACGCGGACTCAAGCTTTCGGGCGGCGAGAAGCAGCGCGTCGCCATCGCGCGCACGCTGGTGAAAAACCCGCCCATCGTGCTGTTCGATGAAGCCACCAGCGCGCTCGATACACGCACCGAGCAGGATATTCTCGCCACGATGCGCGGCCTTGCCCAGCAGCGCACCACGATTTCGATCGCGCACCGCCTCTCGACCATCGCGGATTCAGACCGGATCTTCGTACTCGATCAGGGCCGCCTCGCCGAAAGCGGCAGCCACCTCGAATTGCTGCGTCGTGAAGGCCTCTACGCCGAAATGTGGGCGCGGCAGGCCGCCGAACAGGCCGATCTCAGCGAAGCTGCGGAGTAACCACGCAGGGCGATGCTCACTCTCGCCCTGCTCCTCGCCGCCGCGCAGGCCGGAAACGCCGCCGCCCAGGCCGAGCTGCCCTCCGCTCCTGAACCAGCGCCGCCTGCGCCCTGCGCCGAGAAAGGCGGCCTCCTCCCCGGCTCTGGCCTTTGCCGCGCCGATGCCCTCACGCGCCTGCCGCATGGGACGTGGACACCCCCGCAAGGCTGCGAGATAGCCGCGCAGGAAACCCCGCTCACGGGCGGTCGCTGGCTGCTCTATGCTGCCCTGCGCTGCGGCGAGAAAATCGCCCGCCTCGCGGTGACACCCCAGCAAGGCGGCGCGCTTGAGCTGCGCTACGACCAAACCGCGCGCAATGCCGCCCTGCTCGGGCAAAAGGCGCTGACCATCGTCGAAGGGCGCCCCGCCGCCGATGCTGCGATCTATACGCTGGCGCAGTCAGCCCTGCCACGCGCGCAGGCCCAGCGCTGCGCCCTGCGCGTGCCGCCCGGACCGGGCTATCCCCGCGATGGCTATGTGTTCGATTTGCCCGCTGCCGAAGCCCGCCAGAGCGCCGCGCTCGATCAGCCCTGCGGCCCCTATGGCCGCTCCGCGTGGCAGGAGAGCTATTGGCGGCTGACAGGCAGCATCGGCGTGTTCACCCATTCAGGCGGCGAGAAGCCCGAATTCGATCCGGCCAGCCTTGCGGTCTACAAGCCCTGACTGGCCAGACCCGGCGGCGGCAGAACCGAGGCTATTTCACCACATCGGCCTCGTGCCACACCACCGCCTGCGCCGCCTTCATGCAGCCGCCTTCTTCGTCCCACGTGATCGAGGGCGAACCATAGAGCCGCCAGCCCTGCTCCAGCGCTTCGGACACGCGCTCGCAGAAAGCGCGATCGTCCGGGCCGGTCAACAGTCGGTAGATCGGGCGGTCTTCGGGGGTTTGCCAAGTCATGTCGCGAGTCTACGCTGAGCCGGGGAAACGCGCAAACGCCGGCAGCGCGTGCTGCTGGGCCATCCAGCCGATCCGCTCGGCCGTCTGGATGTGGCTTTGCGCGGGCAACGCATCGGGATCATCCAGCGTCGCGGACTGCACATCGACAATGCCTGGGAGGTTCTCTTCATTGGTAAAGTAGAGGCCAGTTCCGCACATCGGGCAGAAGCTGCGCATTGAAGCGCCAGAGGAGTTGTGCGTCGTCACCGTGCCTTGCGTCACCGCAAACTGCTCGGCCTTGAACATCGCCCAAGCCACCATTGGCGCACCGGCGCTTTTGCGGCAATCGCTGCAATGGCAGATCGCCACATGCATCGGATCACCTTGCACGCGGTAGCGCACAGCCCCGCAATGACATCCGCCCGCCAGTTCCATGCACATCTCCCGCCGACTCAATGGCGGAACATTAATAGAACAAAAGGCGCCTCACAAGATGTATTTCGAAAGGTCGGCATTCCCCGCCAGCCCTGCGAGCCGCTCGCTC
>JBIPOH010000227.1:0-5482 GCA_044379435.1 Novosphingobium sp. | reverse complement strand
TGCGCCGCCTTCATGCAGCCGCCTTCTTCGTCCCACGTGATCGAGGGCGAACCATAGAGCCGCCAGCCCTGCTCCAGCGCTTCGGACACGCGTTCGCAAAAGGCACGGTCGTCCTTGCCGGTCAGCAGGCGATAGATCGGGCGGTCTTCGGGGGTCGTGTACATGGCCGCTCCTTACAGGATGTATTTCGAAAGGTCGGCATTCCCCGCCAGCCCCGCGAGCCGCTCGCTCACATAGGCCGCATCCACCGTTACCGTCGTGCCGCGCCGGTCCTCGGCCTCGAAGCTCACGTCCTCCAGCAACTTTTCCATCACCGTCTGCAGCCGCCGCGCTCCAATGTTCTCGACCGTCTCGTTCACTTGCGCCGCCGTCCGCGCCACGGCCCGGATCGCGTCCGGCGTGAAGTCCACCGTCACCTCCTCGGTCGCCATCAGCGCGCGGTATTGCTCCACCAGATTGGCCCGCGTGGAGGAGAGGATATGCACGAAATCGTCCTCGGTCAGCGCCGTCAGTTCCACCCGGATCGGCAGGCGGCCCTGCAATTCGGGCAGCATGTCGCTCGGCTTGGCCACATGAAACGCGCCCGATGCAATGAACAGCACATGGTCGGTCTTCATCGGACCATACTTGGTCGCCACCGTCGTGCCTTCGATCAGCGGCAGCAAATCGCGCTGCACACCCTCGCGGCTGACGGACCCGCCGCGCACGTCGCTCACGGCGATCTTGTCGATCTCGTCGATGAACACGATGCCGTTGGTCTCGGCATTGATCAGCGCCGCCCGCGCGACATCATCCTGATCCATGCGCTTTTCGGCTTCTTCGTCGACCAGCTTGTCCCACGCATCCGCGACCCGCAGCTTGCGCCGCTTCAGCGGCTTCTGCCCGAACGCCTTGCCCATCATCTCGGAGAGGTTGATCATGCCGACCCCGCCGCCCATGCCCGGGATTTCCATCGGCTTGTTTGGCGCGTCCTCCACCTCGATTTCGACCTCGACGTCGTTCATCGCGCCTTCGGCAATCCGCTGGCGAAAGCTCTCGCGCGTCGCCTCGCTCGCGCCGTCGCCCACCAGCGCCTTCAGGAGCCGGTCCATCGCTGCCTTGCTCGCCGCCTCGCGCACGGACTCGCGCCGCCGCTCCTTTTCCAGCCGCACGGCTTCTTCCACCAGATCGCGCGCGATCTGCTCCACATCGCGGCCAACATAGCCGACCTCGGTGAACTTGGTCGCCTCCACCTTCACGAACGGCGCTTCAGCCAGCTTGGCCAGCCGCCGGCTGATCTCGGTCTTGCCGCAGCCCGTCGGCCCGATCATCAGGATGTTCTTCGGCGTCACTTCATCGCGCAGTTCGGGGCTCAGCTTCTGCCGCCGCCAACGGTTACGCAAAGCGACCGCGACCGCGCGCTTGGCATCGGCCTGGCCCACGATATGCGCATCGAGCGCGGCAACGATCATCTTGGGGGTAAGGGTATCGGTCATCGGAGATTCCAGTGTGGGGTTGGCGCAGCGAGGTGGCGCGCTCAGATCTCTTCGACCGTCACGCGGTCGTTGGTGAAGACGCAGACTTCCGCCGCCACCTGCATGGCCCGGCGCGCAATCTTCTCGGCATCGTCCTCGTATGGATCGAGCGCCTTGGCGGCAGCCAGCGCATAGTTCCCGCCCGAACCGATCGCCGCAATGCCGCCTTCCGGCTCCAGCACATCGCCGTTGCCGGTCAGGATAAGCATCGTGTCCGCGTCCGCAACGATCATCAAGGCTTCGAGGTTGCGCAGGTACTTGTCGGTCCGCCAGTCCTTGGCGAGTTCCACCGCCGCACGCATCAGCTGGCCGCGGTGCTGCTCAAGCTTGCGCTCAAGCCGCTCGAACAGGGTAAATGCGTCCGCCGTCGCACCCGCGAAACCGGCGATCACCTTGCCCTCTCCGATGCGCCGGACTTTCCGCGCATTGGGCTTCATCACCGTGTTGCCCATGGAAACTTGCCCGTCACCGGCAATGACGGTGCGGCCGTTCTTCTTCACGCCGATGATCGTGGTGCCGTGCCATTGCACGAGCCCGTGGGCCGAATGTCTGTCTGTCATGCCCCCGATATGGGGCGCATGACCACGGGTTCAAGCGCTGCGAGAAACCCTCAGCTTCCGTTCGGGCCCGATCCTGCCGGACCGCCATTGGGCCCCATCTGCCCCGGCACCGCGCCGACCGAGCCGATATTGCCGAACAGATCTTCGAAGAAGCTGCGTGTGCGGCCCAGCGTCGGGGTATGGTGGCTATCGGGATTGAGCGAGACGACCTTCTCCATGCCCCGGCGGTCGACGCTGGCGACATTGCCCTTCTCGTCGAAGCTCACCATCAGCACGGTCTGTTCGCGCGCCTGCGGACGCTTGAACGGGCGCTGCCGCGTGTCAATCGAGACGTAATACCAGACCTGCTTGCCGAATTCGCTCTTGAACGTCGGCTGGCCCAGCGCACGTTCCACCGACGTGCGGTTGTCGATCCCTGGCTGCACCGAATTCGTCAGCGCCGGATCGATCAGGTAGCCACGGTGGTCCTTGATGCTGGCACAGCCGCCAGACATCAGCGCCAGAGCACACAGCACCGTTGCCGCCTGCAGTCTCGTGTTCCAGCCCTTGCCCAGCATGCGTCACTCCGAATTGGCCGGGCCATTGGCCTTGCGGCCGTGCCCATCGGGGCGTTTGCCAATTGGCCCTCGCGCCCTATATCGCCTTCATACGCCTCGTGCCTTACGGCGCAGCGCGCATTACTGCAATGGCTCCCGGCCCATTTCCCCGCGCTGAACCAGCGCCGCAACGCAAGAAGGACACCGCTTCCATGTCACTCCTCGCCCGTCTGTTCGGCGTCCGGCAGGATGATCGCGATACCGTGCGCGAATTGTGGCACCGCGTGGTCGCCATCGCGCGCGAGAAGGAATGGTACCGGGATTGCGGGGCCGCCGATACGGTGGCGGGCCGGTTCGACATGGTCACGCTGGTGCTCAGCCTCGTCATGCTGCGCATGGAAAGCGAAGAAGCACTCATCGCCCCCAGCGCCCGGCTGACGGAGCTGTTCGTGGAAGACATGGACGGCCAACTGCGCGAACAGGGCGTGGGCGATGTCGTGGTGGGCAAGCATATCGGCAAGCTCATGGGCACGCTCGGCGGCCGCCTTGGCGCCTATCGCACTGGCCTTGCCGGAGGCGAGCAGGCCATGGCCGAGGCCGTCGCACGCAATATCACGCTGAATTCGGGGACCGACCCGCTGCTGGTCGCCCAGCGCGCCCGCGCCTTTTCAGCCGGGCTCGCACTCGTCCCCGGTTTCCGCGTGCTGGCCGGAGAAATCGGGCGATGAGCGCGCCTGCGCCCGAATACGCGGTGCCCATCGATCTCAGGCAGATCAACGACGTGCCGCTGGTGCTCGAACCCGATGAGGCTGCCCGCCGCCGCCTTGCCGGGCGCTTTGCGATTACCGCAATCCCGATGATGCGCGCAGAGGTAAAGCTCCTGCGCGAAGGCGAGCGGGTCACCGCCACAGGCCGCCTTGTCGCCGATGTCATCCAGTCCTGCCGCATTTCGGCCGAAGATTTTCCTGTCCATATAGACGAGCCGGTCCACTTGCGTTTTGTGCCGCCGCAGGGCGCCATCACGCCCGACGAAGAAATCGAGCTTACCGCCGAGGCTTGCGAC
Organism: Novosphingobium sp.; assembly: GCA_044379435.1. Taxonomy (GTDB): domain Bacteria; phylum Pseudomonadota; class Alphaproteobacteria; order Sphingomonadales; family Sphingomonadaceae; genus Novosphingobium. The sequence continues at coordinate 1,809 of JBIPOH010000227.1, read as the reverse complement.
GAAATCGAATACGAAGGCACCGCGTTTGATCTTGGCGAAGCCCTCGCCCAGACCCTTGCACTAGCCATCGATCCTTTCGCCGAAGGGCCGAACGCCGATGCCTTCCGCGCGCAGCACGGCCTCGATGGCGAGACGCCGACCGGGCCTTTCGCAGCCCTCGCCGCGCTGAAGAAGGACTGAGCGGATGCGCGAGCGCGGCCCCCAGCACCGAGGCCAGGGCCACCGCGATCTCACCAAGGGGCCGATTCTTTCCACTCTGCTGATCTTCTCCGCGCCCACGCTCGCCTCCAATATCCTTCAGGCGCTCAATGGCTCGGTCAATTCGATCTGGGTCGGCCAGCTGCTGGGCGATTCGGCGCTGGCGGCCACTGCCAACGCCAATGTGGTGATGTTCCTCGTCTTCGCCGCCGTGTTCGGTTTCGGCATGGCCGCCACGGTCAAGGTCGGGCAGGCGTTCGGTGCCGGTAATACCGATGCTGCGCGCCGCACCTTCGGCAGCGCCATCGGCCTGTGCGTCGGCCTCTCGTTCGTGCTGGCCCCGCTTGGCTGGGTGCTCACCCCGCATCTGCTGACGGCGATGCGCACCCCGCCTGAAATCTTCGACTATGCGCTCACCTACCTGCGCCTTGTCTTCGTCGCCATGCCGGCCTCGACGATCACCGTCATCGTGGGCATGGGCCTGCGCGGCGCCGGGGACGCACAGACTTCGCTGCGCTTCATGATCGTCTCGGTCGTGCTGGATATCGCGCTCAATCCGCTGCTGATCGCCGGGTACGGCCCCATTCCGGCTCTCGGCATCGCCGGCTCTGCGCTGGCCACCGCGATTGCCGCATATGTCTCGATGGCCGGGCTGATCGTCTATGTCTACGCGCGCAATCTCCCGCTGCGCCTGCGCGGGCGTGAGCTGGCCTATCTCGTCCCCGATGCGGCAGAGCTGCGCTACATTCTCGTCAAGGGCCTCCCCCTCGGCGCGCAGATGCTGATGATCTCGGCCTCGGGCCTCATCATGATCGGTCTCGTCAATCAGGAAGGCGCCACGATCAGCGCGGCCTACGGGGCCTCGCTGCAGGTGTGGACTTACCTGCAGATGCCCGCGATGGCGATTTCCGCCGCACTCAGCGCCATGGCCGCGCAGGCCATCGGTGCCGGGCTGGCAGACCGGCTGGGCAAGATCACCCGTGCCGGGCTCATCCTCAACATCACGATCACCGGCGGGCTCACGCTGCTCCTCCTCGCGTTCGATCGTCCCGTGCTGACTCTGTTCCTCGGGCCCGGGAGCCCCGCCGTCGATGCCGCGCGCCACATCCAGTTCATCGCCAGCTGGAGCTACATCCTGTTCGGCATGACCATCGTCCTGTTCGGAACGATGCGCGCAGGCGGCGTCGTCATCGCGCCGATCATCGTGCTGGCTGTCGCGATGTACCCGGTCCGCCTCGGTTTCTACGCCGCCGCCTACCCGGTGCTTGGCCCCGATGCGATCTGGCTGTCGTTCCCCGTGGGGTCCGCTGCCGCCATGCTCATGGCCACTGTTGCTTATCGCCGCCCAGGCTGGCGCGCGAAAGCCCGCGTCGTCGATCAGGACGAATGCAGCGAGGACACCCACGCAGACGGCGAATGCGATGGCAGGATGGCCCCCTCGCTATAGAGCCGGAGCCAGCCTCGGGGGTTAGCCCCTAGGGTCAGGCCCTATTAACCGCGCCTTCGAGGTTTGAGGCAAAATGGCTCAGTGCGAGGAAGGAAGACGCAGGGATATGTCGATATCTCAAGGCTTCCTGACGAAGCAATGGGCCATTTTGGTCAAATCCCGAA
>JBIPOH010000322.1:0-4058 GCA_044379435.1 Novosphingobium sp. | reverse complement strand
AGCGCGCGGCGCGCGGCATGGTGATCGGCACGCATGGCAGCACCTACGGCGGCAATCCGCTGGCAATGGCCGCTGCCGAGGCCGTGCTTGATGTGGTGGCGGAGCCTGCCTTCCTTGCCGATGTGAAGGCCAAGGGCGAGCGGCTGCGTGGGCGGCTCGAGCAGTTTATCGGCAACTATCCCGATCTTTTCGAACTCGTGCGCGGGCGTGGCCTGATGCTCGGCGTCAAGATGAAGATCGAGCCGCGTCCGTTCGTGGTGCACATGCGCGACAACCACCAGCTGCTCACTGTGGCGGCCGGCGACATGACCTTTCGCGTCCTGCCGCCGCTGGTGATCGACGACAGCCATATCGACGAGTTCATGGACAAGCTCTCGGCTGCCACCGCGAGCTACGTGGCCGAAGCAGTGCCAGCATGACCCGGCATTTCATTGCGCTCGGCGATGCCGGCGGTGACGCGGTTGCCGCCATGCTGGGCGATGCCATGGACCGCAAGGCGGCGCGGCAGGGCCTGCCGAAGGGCTTGCCCGATCCGGACATGCCTTTGGCTGGCCGGGTGCTGGCTCTGGTTTTCGAAAAGAACTCTACGCGCACACGCGTCTCGTTCGATATCGCCATCCGCCAGTTGGGCGGCAGCGCGTTGGTACTTGATGCAGGCACCACGCAGCTTGGGCGCGGGGAAACGATCGCCGATACCGCAAGGGTGCTCAGCCGCATGGCCGATGCCATCATGCTGCGCACGGACGATCACGCCAAGATCGAGGAACTGGCCCATCACGCCACTGTGCCCGTGATCAACGGCCTGACCGATCTGTCGCACCCATGCCAGATCATGGCCGATCTGCAGACCCTGCTTGAACATGGCAAGGCCTTGCCGGGCCTTGAAGTCGCGTGGCTAGGCGATGGCAATAACGTGCTCAATTCGCTGGTCGAAGCGGCGGGGCTGATGAAGTTCAATGTCCGCATCGGCGTGCCCGAAGGCTATGACAGTGATGCTGCCTTCATTGCGGCCGCCCGCGCGGGCGGTGCAGGTATCACGGTGCATCGCAGTGCCGCAGATGCGGCCCGCGGGGCCGATGTGGTGGTGACCGACACCTGGATATCCATGGGGCAGGCCCATGCCGAGGCGAAGCTGGCCGCCATGACCCCCTTTCAGGTGAATACCGAACTTATGGCGCTGGCCAAGCCGGATGCCGTGCTGCTCCATTGCCTGCCAGCGCACCGCGGCGAGGAAGTGACCGACGCCGTGATCGATGGGCCGCAATCTCTGGTGTGGGATGAAGCGGAGAACCGCATTCATGCGCAGAAAGCCGTCCTGCGCTGGGCGTTCGGGCAGATTTGATGATGGCGAGCGGCACTGCGCCTTCCTCTGCAACCGGATTCGATCAGGTTCTGGCCTTCACCATTGCGGACCGCAACGCACGCGGTCGCATCGTTCGGCTTGGGCCGACGCTGGATGACGTGATTGCCGCACACTCCTACCCTGCGCCTATCCGCCACCTGCTGGCGGAAGCTCTGGTACTGGCGGCACTGCTGGGCTCCTTGCTCAAGGATGAGCAAGGTCAAATGACCATGCAGGCCCAGACCCAAGACGGCGTGGTCGATCTGCTGGTGTGCGATTACCGGGCAGGAGAGGTGCGCGGCTATGCCCGCTTCGACCGGGCAAGGCTGGATGAACTCGGCCCGAATCCGTCGCTCCGTGCTCTGTTTGGTGCTGGCTATCTGGCGATCACTTTCGATCTGGCAACTTCGGGCCAGCGGTATCAGGGCATCGTCCCGCTCGAGGGCGAAACGCTCGCGGCAGCTTGCGAGAGCTACTTTGTCCAGTCTGAACAGATCCCGACACTCATTCGCGTGGCGGTTCGCAGCGATGCGGCAGGCTGCGTTGCAGGCGGTCTGCTGATCCAGCATCTGCCGGAAGGCGAAGAGGGGCGGGAGCGCCTCCATGTCCTGCTCGATCATCCCGAATGGGAGCACATGCGGATCATGGGCGGCGCGATATCGCCGGTAGAATTGGTCGATCCCGCACTGAGCCTGGAAGACCTGCTTTGGCGGCTGTTTCACGAAGAGCCTGAAGTCAGGGTCCAGCCTGGCGCGCAGATCAGCAAGGGCTGTCGCTGCAGTAGTAGCTATTACCAGTCTGTCCTGTCACGCTTCGGCCCAGCCGAACGCGAAGACATGAAGAATGAGGATGGTGTGGTCCTTGTCGATTGCGCGTTCTGTTCGCGCGTTTTCGAGATTGAGCTCGATTGAATCAGCCGATTCGGTTCGTCGCTTAGCGAGAACACTTTAACGCAGAGAGATTCCGGCTATAGTGTCGAAACATGGCTGCCGCATGGTGCCAGCCATAGATGGACGTGTCTGCCAGATGGACTACCTGCTGCGCCGACTTTCCCGTTTCGCGCCGCTGCGAATGCGGGGGCTCCAAGTGCGGCTGCCGTTGGTCGGCTGCGGGGTTGCGCTGCTGATGCTTTCGCCTCCGGCCTTGACCGCCGAGCGGCCCTCGCTTGCTATGCTCGACCACCTCCAGCCGGGGCAGTGGGAAGTGCGTGATCGCGATCTGGCGGGTGGCCGAAGCCGGTTGTGCATCGAGAATGGACGCCGCCTCATCCAGATCCGCCATATGCGTGAAACATGCCGCAGCTTCACCGTCCAGGATACGGCAGAGTCCGTGACCGTGCACTACACCTGCCCGGGCAACGGCTATGGGCAAACCTCGGTGCGGTTCGAAAGTGCGCAACTGGTTCAACTTGAAACGCAAGGCATCGCGCAGGGCCTACCATTCAACATGCGGGCGGAAGCAAGGCGCGTGGGGGCATGCGCTTCCTGAAAGCGTTGCACAGTGCGGTGCGCGGCAAGGATTGCCACAGCGGGTTCATCCCTATAGCTCTGGGGGATGGTCGCAAAAGCCGTTTCCGAAAAAGCCCCTCTTGCCGTGGTCCTGCTTTCCGGTGGGCTCGATTCGATGGTCTGCGCAGCCCTCGCGCGTGAACAGGGTTTTCGCATCCTTGCGCTCTCGATCGATTACAATCAGCGCCATCGCATCGAGGTGGAAGCAGCGCGCACGATTGCCGCGCTTCTGGAGGTCGAGCGGCATGTGATCTTGCCGCTGGATCTGCGGCAGTTTGGTGGATCCGCGCTCACTGCCGATATTGCCGTGCCCAAGGATGGAGTGGGGGCCGATATCCCGGTTACCTACGTGCCGGCTCGTAATCTCGTGTTTCTTTCGCTGGCGCTCGCATGGGCAGAGGCGGCGGGATCGAGTGATTTGTTCATTGGCGTGAATGCGCTCGATTATTCGGGATATCCCGATTGCCGTCCGGAATTCATCGGCGGGTTCGAAGCGCTGGCCCGAGTCGCGACCAAGCTGGGCGATCAGGGTGGCAATGTGCGGATTCACGCCCCGCTCCAGCATCTCAAAAAAAGCGAAATCGCGCATGAAGCGGCGCGTCTCAGGCTTGATCCATCGCGCAGCTGGTCGTGTTACGACCCTCTGCCCGACGGCAAGGCCTGCGGCGTCTGCGACAGCTGCCGTCTGCGGCGCGCGGGATTCGATGCAGCCGGGATAGAGGATGGCACGATTTATGGGGACGGCGAATAGCCCGATCATGGAGCCGGCGGATGGGCCGAAGCAATGGCTCGGCGTTGACCGGTACAGCTGGTACGCGCTGCTAGTTCTGGTCATTGTCTACGTCATCAACTTCGTCGATCGGCAATTGCTCACGATCCTCGCGGTCGACATCAAGCAAGACCTCGGCATTTCCGATGCCCAGTTCGGCTTTCTCTATGGCACCGCCTTCGGCGTCTTCTATGCCCTGTTCGGCATACCGCTGGGCAAGCTGGCTGATCGCGCAACGCGGACCAACGTTCTCGCCGTAGGACTTGCCCTCTGGTCGACGATGACGGCGCTCTCGGGGCTATCGCGCAGCTTCCTGCAGCTTGGTGCTGCGCGCATTGGTGTGGGTGTAGGCGAGGCCACGGCCGGCCCCTGTTCCTATTCGCTGTTGGCCGACTATTTTCCGGCGAATCGGCGCGCAACGGCCGTCGCCATCTTCTCC
>JBIPOH010000321.1:0-4073 GCA_044379435.1 Novosphingobium sp. | reverse complement strand
TGCCTGATGCGAGGTAGAAACAGGGCGCCGGGGCGGCAGGTCGGGACGCTGCGGCGCCGGGACGATACCAAGGCGGCGCGGCGGCAGTTCGGGATCGGGGCCAATCTGAAGGCCGTTTTCTGGTGTAAGCTCTGGCCCGTTATGCGGAACCGCAAGGGGGATGGCGCGGGCGCTGCCTGGCAGGGCAGATGCCGCAGGTTCAGAGGTCCAGATCTCGGTCTGGACCGGCATGAGGCTGTTCACTGCTCAGGTCTCCATATGAGGCCCGCACGCCGGAAAGCGGCGGCAGTCGGCTCATGATGCAGTGCAGCGCAGTGCCGGTCAGGCGAGGATGCCCCCGGGACGGTTGGATTAGAACGCCGATGGATGCTTGACGAAGCCCTGCTCAGGCAATCCGGCTGACACCCCAGAGAATCGCCGCCCAGAGCAGAAGGGAGCTGGCCAGCGGAAAGCAAATGCGGAACCAGCCGGGATAGGCCACTTCCGTTGCCAGGCCCGCCACTGCTTCCGGCGGCGTGGTCAACTGGGCCAGTTCGGCTTGCAGCCGGTGCACGGGCGAAGGCGCAGGAACCGCCAGATCATCGGCAAGCCGGGCCGGTGAAAGGGGCTGCTTCGCCTCTCCGGCAGGCTGGCGCGGCGCAGCCTGTACCGCCTCGGGCGGTGCCGGTGAAACAGCGGAAACGGCGTCTTCGGGGCGCGGACGGGCAGCAGGCATGGTGATCCTCCGCGCCAGACACTAGGGCAGCGCGGTGAAGCCACTCTTGCAAAAAATTATGTAGTTCTACTTAAGTGGTTGCGGTGCAACGCAATTTGCACCGCAACGCACAATCTCCTCCATCTCGGAGCAGTCTTTCGGAAGGCTCAGGCGCGATCCGCCTGGCTCACCAGTTCGCCGTGAACCGGGTACCCGGCATCGGGCGCAATCACCAGCCAGCGTTCGCCATCGCGCAGTTCGATCCGCGGGGTGACGGTGACGATCGGCGTTGCCAGCGCATGGGCGCGCGCCCCGGCGAAATCATCAAACAGCGCCAGACGTTCAAGATTGCGGCGAGTGGGGAAGATGATCCGGATCGCCTCCTCATCGGCCAGACGCAGGGCTTCAGCCGCACTCGCCCAGAACAGGTGGCGATTCTCGGTGGCATCGGCCGTAACTTCGACGGCGCCGGTGCCAAGATCGGCCAGATAGAACCGCGTATCGAATACGCGCATGTTGCGGTGGCGCGGCCACCACCGTGCAAACGGCACGAGCGCATCGAAATCGAGCTCCCACTCAAAGGCTTGGAGCACATCGGCAAGGCGCCCGGTTTCGAGCACCAGACGCCGTGCCTCAACCGCACGCGCCGCATCGACCGCTCCGACAAGCCCTACTGCAAGGCCGGTTTCCTCCAGCGTTTCACGCACCGCGGTGATCCGCCCGGCCGCATCCGCCAGTTCGTATTCCCGGCCCGTGCGCGCCATGAACGCTTCGGCCAGTTCGAGATCCGCAGGATCGACCTTACCGCCGGGGAACACAGTGGCTCCGCCCGCAAAGCTCATCGTGCCAGAACGTTCGACCATCAGGATCTGCGCGGGGCCGCCTGCGGGATCATGGCGGAATACCACCAGCGTGGCGGCGGGCGTGGCGGGGGAGGCGTCTGCGTGTTCGCCCATATCGTCGATCTCATCCATGGCGGCGATCATGCTACAGGCAGCAGGGACTTGCCAAGCGTTGCGGCACAGGTTTGCCGGGTAATCATCGAAAGTGGGAGGCCCCTGTCGGAAAACTTTACAAAGCATCTGACCACGCGCCGCCGGTTGCTGAGTGTTTTGCCGATTTTTTCGGTCATTCCTGCATTTGGCACGCACCATGCATAGCTTGGTTCGTCCTGAGAGTGTCTTCCCAGAGGCGGAACCGTTCCCCCCGGTCTCCCGGTTCCGCCTCTCACAGGCCCCACCGCCTGACCAGCCCCGCGCGCGGATCTCCCCCCACCCACGCGCGGGGCCGGGCATCTCCCCCTCCCCCACACGCAAACCCTGCTTCTGAAACGCAAAACGCGGCCCCGCCGGGAGCGGAGCCGCGTTTTGCGCAGAATCGGTTTGAAGCGTTCAGGCCTGCGCGACGTTCGCTTCGGCCATGAGCTGCTGCAGTTCGCCCGCTTCGTACATTTCCATCATGATGTCCGAACCGCCGACGAATTCGCCCTTCACATAGAGCTGTGGGATGGTCGGCCAATCCGAAAAAGCCTTGATGCCCTGACGGATTTCCATGTCCTGCAGCACATCGACCGAGGCATAGGCAACGCCAAGGTGATCGAGAATGGCGATCGCCTTGCTCGAGAATCCGCACTGCGGGAACAGCGGCGTGCCCTTCATGAACAGGACGACGTCGTTGGTGCCGACGATTTCAGCGATGCGTTCGTTGCTGGACATGGAGCTTTTCCGGTTCTTTCGTTGGATGCTGGATTGTGGTTCAGGTGGGTACGCCGGTGGTCACTTGCAAGGCATGAAGCACCCCGCCCATGCGCTCACCCAGCGCGCCATAGACCGCCTTGTGCCGCGCCACGCGGCTGAGACCGGCGAACGAGGCGGAAACGACATGGGCGGCATAGTGATCGCCGTCTCCGGCAAGATCGGTAATGGTGATTTCGGCATCGGGAATCGCGGCGCGGATCAGCGCCTCGATCTCGCCCGCAGGCATCGCCATCAGGCGTCGCCCACGATCTGGCGGCGCGCTTCGACGGCGTGTTCGGCCAGCGCAGCGCGGATTTCAGCCTCGTCGATCTCGACTTTGGCCGAAGTCAGATCGCCCAGCAGCTTGCGCACGACATCTTCATCGCCCGCTTCCTCGAACTCGGCCTGCACGACCGAGCGGGCATAGGCTTCGGTTTCGGCGGCATCGAGGCCCATGCGCGCGGCCGCCCAATGGCCAAGCAGCTTGTTGCGGCGCGCCTGAATGCGGAACAGGGTGTCTTCATCGTGCGCAAACTTGGCTTCTTCGGCGCGTTCGCGGTCCTGGAACGAGGTCATGGCAGGTCTTTCCTGTGGCTGGCGCCCACCTTGGCGGCAGGCAGCTTCACTTGTGTGGGATAGTGGCGCGCGCGCGGTGCTGCAAGGGCGCGTCATGCAAAATCAGCGACCTATTCAAGCGGTCTACTCCAGCGGCAGGCCGGTCCACTTGGCAAGAAACGCGAGCACATCGGCTCCGCTGGCAATGACCTTGTCCACCGGCTTGCCCGGCCCATGCCCGGCCTGCGCCTCCACTCGCAGAAACTGCGGGCGCGGGCCAAGATCGGCGGCCTGCAGCGCCGCAACATACTTGAAACTGTGCGCCGGCACGACCCGGTCGTCGGTATCGGCAGTGGTGACGAGAATCGCAGGATACGCCGCGCGGGGGCGGATGTTGTGGTAGGGCGAATAGGCGCGCAGCACGCGCCAGTCGGCCTCGCGCGCGGGGCTGCCATAATCATCGACCCAAAAGCGCCCGGTGGTGAACCGATCAAAGCGCAGCATGTCCATCACGCCGACATCGGGATTGGCGGCAGCAAAGAGATCGGGGCGCTGGTTGATCACGGCGGCGACCAGCATCCCGCCGTTGGACCCGCCCTGAATGGCAAGACCGCCATCCCGCGCGATGCCCTCCTTGATGAGGTATTCCCCGGCGGCGATGAAATCGTCGAAGCTGTTCTGCTTGTTGGCAAGGCGCCCGGCATCATACCACGCCCGGCCAAATTCGCCGCCGCCGCGGATGTTGGCCAGCGCAAACACCCCGCCCGCCTCAAGCCAGGCCATGCGCACCGCCGAATAACCTGGCGTGAGCGCAACATCGAACCCGCCATAGCCATAAAGCAGCGTTGGCGCCGCCGTGTTCGACGCGGCAAGGCTGCGCTTGCGCACGACGTACATGGGAACCCGCGTCCCATCCTTCGACGGGAAGCTGCGCTGTTCGACCATATAGTCATCCGGATTGAACGACAGACGCGGGACCGCAAACGGCGTGGCGCGGCCCGTGCGCATATCCAGCCGGAAGATCGAAGGCGGCTGGTTGAAACTGGAGAACTGGTAGAAAGTCTCCGGATCGCCGGGGCGGCCGCCAA
>JBIPOH010000461.1:0-2759 GCA_044379435.1 Novosphingobium sp. | reverse complement strand
TCGAGCCAGTGGGCCTCGATCTTGAGCTTGGCGTCGAGCTTGTCCGCCGCGCGGGCTTCCTCGGCGTAGACCGCTTCCATCCACGCTTCATAGCCGCCGAAGCCGATCTCGCGGCGGCGCAGCGAACCGCGATCGAGCCACAGCGTCGCCTTGGTCAGTCGCTCAAGGAACGTGCGGTCGTGGCTGATGACGACGAAGGCGCCGTTGTAGCGTTGCAGCCACGATTCCAGCCATTCGATGGCGGCGAGATCGAGGTGGTTGGTCGGCTCGTCCAGCAGCAGGAGATCGGGTTCGCTGGCGAGAGCGCGGGCGAGCGCGGCGCGGCGGCGTTCGCCGCCCGAGGCGCTGTCTGCTTTCCGCGAAAGGTCGATGCCGAGCTGCCCGGCGATGGATTCGACTTCGTGGCGCGGCGGGGCGTCCTTGCCCGAAAGCGCGAAGTCCATGAGGGTTTCATAGCCGGTGAAGAACGGGTCCTGCTCCAGCGTGACGACGCGTGTGCCCGGCTGGACCGAGCGGGTGCCTTTGTCGGCATCGACGGTGCCCGCGATGAGCTTGAGCAGCGTGGTTTTCCCCGCGCCGTTGCGGCCGATGAGGGCGAGGCGATCACGCGGGCCGATCTGGACATCGAGGTCCTTGAACAGCCAGTGCGTGCCCTGGTTAAGGCCGAGGCCTTCCCAGCTGAGGATTGGTGCTGCCATGATGGGCGGCGCTTAGCCGGGGCAGGGGCGAAGGTCCAGTATCTGCGAAATGCCGCCTTGGCACCGGGGCGCCCGTTCTGCCATAAGGAGGCGCGGGGGGAGCGGGCCGTGGGGGACGCTGAACCAGCCATGCGTTCACCAGCTATTCAAGGGCAGCAGACTATGCCGCTACGCATCATGCGTTGGACCACATCTCTTCTCGCCCTTGGCCTACTCGTCTCCTTTGCCCCTGCCGCACAGGCGCAGCAGCGCGCCGATGAGCAGGACAATGTGCGGCGCGATCTGCGCAAGGGCAACGTGCGTTCGCTGCGCGAGATCGAGGCGCGCGTGCTGCCGGGCAAGCGCGGAATGCAGTACCTTGGCCCCGAATATGATCCGACTGCGATGGCCTATCGCCTGAAGTTCATTCAGGGCGGGCGCGTGGTGTTCGTCGACGTTGATGCGCGAACGGGGCAGATTCTGGGCGAATCGCACTGAGCTGGCCTGCTTTTGCGGTTTCTCGCAGAGGCGCAGAGGAAAAGAAGAATCGCAAAGATCGCGCTGTTTCCGGCAAGATCTTCGCGGAATGAAGGAGCAAAACGCCTTCAGCGCGTCATTTTATGCTCTGCGGTCTCTTTTCTCTCTTCCCGTCTCTGCGAGCACCGGGTTCTTCGCGAGCAGTAGCCGGAAGTCTCCCCGTTCCTTGACCGTTCATATTTGTTCTTCCATCAAGCTGGAACAGTTTCGGTGCCGCGCAGATGCGGCGCAGCAAGGGGCAAGCAATGCGCATCCTGATCGTCGAGGACGAACCCACTCTGGGCAAGCAGCTCAAGTCCACGCTTGAAGCCAATGGCTATGCCGTCGATCTTTCGACGGATGGCGAGGATGGCCATTTCATGGGCTCGACAGAGGATTACGATGCGGTCGTGCTCGATCTTGGCCTGCCCGAGATCGATGGCCTCACCGTGCTGGGCATGTGGCGCAAGGAGGGGCGCAAGTTCCCCGTGCTGGTGCTGACCGCGCGGGATAGCTGGTCGGACAAGGTGGCGGGGCTTGATGCGGGTGCGGACGATTACCTCGCCAAGCCGTTCCAGAGCGAGGAACTGATCGCCCGCCTGCGCGCGCTGATCCGCCGCGCCTCGGGCAATTCCTCGTCCGAACTGATCGCGGGCGGCGTGCGGCTGGATACGCGCTCGGGCCGGGTGACGCTGGACGGCGAGCCGGTGAAGCTGACCGCGCAGGAATACAAGCTGCTCTCCTATCTGCTTCATCACAAGGGCAAGGTGGTGAGCCGCACCGAACTGATCGAACATATCTACGATCAGGATTTTGACCGCGATTCCAACACGATCGAAGTATTCGTCACGCGCATTCGCAAGAAGCTCGGGCCGGATGTGATCACCACGATCCGCGGCCTTGGTTACAGCCTCGACGACCCGGCGCACGGCGGACGGGGCTGACGGGCTGAGGCTCGCCGCGCATGGAGCATAGCGTGATCGAGCCGAAAGCGGCGGCCAAGACGGCCGAGGTATCGCCGGCGACTGCGCCGCACACCGGATCGCTGGCGCGGCGCATGCTGCTGATTGCGGTGGTGTGGATTTCGGTGCTGCTGCTGGGCGGCGGTCTCGCGCTCGACCGCACGATGACCGGCCTTGCCACGCGCAACTTCGATGATCAGCTAGGCTATATGCTCACCGCCATGGTGGGGTCTGCCGAGATCGGACCGGACGGCGAGGTTTTCTTCAACCGCGCGCTGGGCGATCAGCGGTTTCTGGAGCCGAACAGCGGGCTTTACTGGCAGATCACCGGCAAGGGGCACGAGGACTTTCCCTCGCGCTCGCTGTGGGACCGCACGCTCAAGCTGCGCGGCGATCACTTCGATGGCAGCCCGCATGTCTATGACAGCGAGCAGTTTGGCCCGGAACGGCTGCGTGTGATCGAGCGATCGGTGATTCTGCCGGGCAGCCGGATCAACTGGCAGTTTGCCGTGGCGGCGAGCCGCGGCGAGCTTGATGCGCAAATCCGGCGCATCCGCGCGATTTTGTTGTGGTCGTTCTTGGTGCTGGCGCTGGGCCTGATCGC
>JBIPOH010000319.1:0-4087 GCA_044379435.1 Novosphingobium sp. | reverse complement strand
GCCGACGATCAGGCTCCAGCCTGCCGCGCCGTCTGCGCCGCGCAGGAACAGCAGCGCGACGATCGCGACAAGGGCAAGGCCGGCGGTGCCCGCCCGCATCCCGGCATGGCCGTGTTCGCCAATCGCAATGGCGCTGAGCGCGCCTGCCATCTGCCCGACCATCGAGGCGGTGAGCATCGGCGCCACTCGCTCTGCAGGAATGCCGCGCGCTTCGAGCCAGAGGCCCATATAGGCCCAGATGCCGACGATCGCGCCGACCAGCAGCGCGGACGCGGCAAGGCCGATCCAGCCGGATGGCGGGATCGTGCCGCTGCTGGAGGCTGCGGCGTGATGAGCGGCGGGGGTGAGGCGCGCAGGAACCAGCGGCAGCGCCAATGCGGCAAGCGCGGCGATCACGGCGAGGGCGCGCTGGACATCGGCAGCAGAGGAGGGCGCAGCCGTGCTCGCGAACCATTGCAGGATGGCGTACTGGCTGGCGGCCTGGAGCAACAGGAACGCAGCGGCAGCCGCGTTCAGCGCCTGCGATTGCGCGATGGCTCCCGCAGCGATGCCGACGAGCAAGCCCCCGCCAGCGCCGGAAATGGCGCGGGCAAGGAAGAGCGGCACGCTGGAAGGAAGAAGATTGGCAGCAATCGTAAGGGCCACGCCGATCAGCGCAACGCGGCTCGCAGGCGTGCGCGCCAGCAGGGCGATGCCGCCCGCGCTGCCCAGCGCAATGGCAGCAATCTCGATCGCAGCAAGCAGGCCGAGGCTGGCTTCCCCGATCCGGCCCTCGTGAACATAGCTGCCATAGAGCAGCGGCTGGACACCAAGGACGAGCAGGCCGACAGCGCCAATCAGAAGGCAGGCGGCCAGTGCAGGGCGGCTTGGGCCTGTTGTCTCGCGCGGCGCCATTCTGCCCCTTCCGATGATCTGATAATTATCGGATTTATTGGAGAGGTGGAGGAGCGTGTCAAGCGCACGGCATCAGGCCGCCAGCTTGCGCCGGGCATTACCGCAGGCGGCTGGCGATGATGCGGCCTATAGGGTCGTTCCCCAGCAAGGGAGCCTGCGACACGCCCAGGACTTCGCGCGAGGCCAACTGGCGGCCGGCAGCGACGCGGTTGGGTTCGGGCAAGATGCCGCGCAGAAAATCTGCGCCGATACGCGAACTGTAACCAGACTTGCTGGGCCTTGCTGCCGCAGCTGAAGCGAGCACCGTCGGTCGTTCATTCGGCAAGGGTTTGCGGTTGTAGATGAAGCCCTCGAGCGGCCAATGCGTGGTGCCAAGGCCGCCGAGCGGGGCGTACCACACGCGAACCTCGCTCCAGTTGTTGCCGGGGGAGACATCCACCGCACGGACGTCTTTCTCCGGTTGGCCGCGCCGCCCGTCGATAAGGGACCAGTTGGAGTGGCGCAGCAGCACGGTCCGCGCATTGATCACGCGGCTGATGGCGGCGACATGGCCCAGCTGCATCGCACCATGCGGGCGGAAGGCCATGACCGCGCCGACCTTGGGGCGGGTCCCGCGCGCATAGCGGCCAGCGGCCTGTCCCCACCATGTATGCGCATCGCCATAGATCCGGATGCCCGAAACCTTGCGCGCATAGGGCACGCACTGGATATAGGGGAGGGGGAGCGGATCGTTGCTGCTGCCGCCTGTTGCCAGCGCCGCATCGGGCGCGAAGGGGCGCGCTTCGCACGGCGCCTGGGCGACGACGAGAACGCACGGGGCAAGGAGAACGGCGGCGGGGCGGTACATGCCGGGCAGTATTGCAAGTTAGGGTAAAGCCCCATTTTCACAGCGCCTCACCAAACTTGCTGAGCCCTGTCTGTCCTTCCCGCAAGTGCTGACAATATCCGGTCCGCGACCGTGCAATCTCGCCAGCACGCCAGCGCATTCCAGGCGCAAGGCGGCTCCGGGGCAGATCCTTCCCAACCCGCTCAGGCTTGCACAGAGGCAGCTGAGTACACTCTGAAGGCTAGGGAACCCGGGAATTCAGCGGGTTTTCCAGAAGCGCTGAATCCGGCGCTCGCGCTTCGGCCAAAGGCATTCCCATACCATGCAAGATGCGGTGTGGCGGCCACTGGGTCTTGCGCTGCCGAAGCCGGTTTCGACGCGCGCGAACCTCGCGGCAAGCTCCGGGAGCGCTTGATACCGGGCACCATAATCCGGCTGGTTTAATCAATTTTGCTTAGGCCCACTGTTCGGTGCGCCATTGCAGGCTCCGCCAACCTCGCGCCGGAACAAGGTGCTTTCAGATCCCGAATCACGGAAAATCGAGCGGAAACCGTCAACGGTGATGGCCCGATGCGGCCGGCACCACGGGCATCCATTACGGGCCTTCGCTCTGCGCAAAGGTGGAGGGCACCCGGGCTCAGGCCGGGCGCCCTCGGCAAGGATCGACGCGCAGTTTCGGGTTACGCGATGATCTGCAGATCGCTGAAAGTGAGCGATGGATGCGTCGCGATGCCCAGCAGCGCGACCTGCACTGCTGCTGCGCCGCCAAGGCCATCGGAATCGTAGTAGAGCACGCCTGTCGTGGTGTTGTAGATGATCCTGTCTGCGGCATCTTGCGCCTTGGTGGCTCCGGCTGCGGCGTAGAAGTCGTCCGCGTCCAGCAGGCCCGTGTAGGCGAAGCCTTTGAACACGGCCTTGCTGAGCTGGATCTTGTCGCCTTGCGCACGGCTGAAGTCTCTGATCGTATCTCGGCTGGTCGGCGCCGTGTCGAAGATGAAACGATCCGCGCCCATCCCGCCGATGAGGGTGTCGGCACCAGATCCGCCGAAGAGCTTGTCGTTTCCGGCCCCGCCACTGAGAAGGTCGTTGCCCCTCATGCCAAACAGGCTGTTGCCTGCACTGTCTCCGGTGATCTTGTCATTGAAGTTCCCGGCAATGACATTCTCGATGGCGGAGAGCTGGTCGATGCCGATGCCTGCAGCATCGCCTGCAGCAGAAGACTTGGCCTGATCCCTGGCGGCGGCCAGATTGACGGTGATCCCGGCCTTGGCGCTGGTGTACTTGACGGTATCCACGCCGGTGCCGCCATTGTAGCGATCATTGCCAGCGCCATCGCCGCCGACGATGATGTCATTGCCGGAACCGGCATTGACAGCGTCATCTCCATCGCCGCCATAGAGCGTATCGTTGCCCGAGCCGCCAACCAGAACGTCTCCGCCTGCGCCGCCGGTCAACTTGTCGTTGCCGATGCCGCCATTGAGCGTGTTGGCTCCGGCATTGCCGGTGATCAGATCGTCACCACTGCCGACGATGACATTCTCGATGCTGGAGAGCGTGTCGGTGCCATCACCGGTTGCGCGGTTCGTCGTCAGATCGACGGTCACATTGCCCTGCGCATCGGTAAAGTCAGCGGTGTCGGTTCCTGTACCCCCGCTGATCTTGTCATTGCCTGCGCCGCCAACAAGAACGTCGCGCCCACTTCCGCCGTTCAGCACGTCGTTGCCCGCGCCGCCGTCGAGGACGTCGCTGCCGCTTCCCCCTGCAAGAGCATTGCGCCCGGCATTGCCGGTGAGGTCGTTGTTCAGCGTGTTGCCTGTCAGTCCGGCATCGCCGCTGTCCTGCCCGAGGGCCGCATTGTCCACATTGGCTGCGAGTGTGTACTGGATCGTCGCCAGCACCAGGACCGTATCGACATCTGTCGAGGCGCCCTGATCGTCGATCACATCGCCGATATCATCGACGTAGTAAGTATCGTTGCCCGCACCGCCGATCATCGTGTCGGCGCCAATGCCGCCATCGAGAAGATCGTCTCCGGCCCCGCCTTCGAGGCGGTCCTCGCCGCCTTCGCCATAGAGGCGATCCTTGCCGTCGCCGCCGTTCAGTTCGTCATCGTCATAGCCGCCATAGAGGTCGTCGTTGCCGAGCTCCCCGTAAAGGCGGTCATTGTCTTCCTGGCCATAGAGGCGGTCATTGCCTCTGCCTCCGCGCAATTCGTCGAGGTTGCCCCCGCCGTACAGACGATCATTGCCGTTCAAGCCGGTCAGGTAGTTGATGCCGTTGTCACCGTAGAGATAAACGGGCGCATCCTGGCCATCATCCGTGTTGGAAAGCGCAATCGATGCGATGGTAACCCGCTGGTACGACAGG
>JBIPOH010000056.1:0-13904 GCA_044379435.1 Novosphingobium sp. | reverse complement strand
TAGGCACCGCCGCCACCAACGGCGAGCAGCGCGCCCGCTGCGCCGATCTTCAGCATCATGCCGCCGCCCTTCTTGGCGGGCTTGGCATCCTTGTCCTTCTTGTCGCTCATCGGGGGTCCTTACGGGTCTTGCGGAATGAAGGGATCAGGCGAAGATGCCGCTGCGGCGTTCATCCCCGGCGGCAGCCTCGCCGCGCGGCTGGGGACGGATCGGGGCGCGCTGGGGTTCGCTGCGATGCGCTTCGCGGTGCTGGCCGGATTGGCCGGATGCGCTGCCCTGCGCCCCTCCTTGCCCGCCCCCTTGATCTGGGCCCCGCGCTCCGGCCTCGCCGCGCGGATCGGTGCTGGCACCGGGGGAAGCGGGGCGCGCAGCTTCGGTGCCAGAGGCGGCATGGGCGGCTGCGGCAGCCTGAGCGAAGGCGGGATCGGCGCTGGCCAAGGCAACCGAGAGGCCCGTGCCATCGCTTTCAATGCTGAGCGAGACGCGGCCAAATTCGCCGTGGTGCATGGCAACCGCGACCGGACCGCTCGGCTCCACCCCTTCGCGTGCACGGGCAATCGAATCGACGAGCTGATCGAAGCTGATCGGCTGCGGTCCGGAAGCGGGCAGCACGCTGGAAGCCAGTGCCGGAACAGGTGCGGCAGCGGGCGTGGATGGCGGCTGGGTGAAGGCGAGCGCGCCGGCAGTTTCCGCCTCGGCAGCCTTGGCAGCGGAAAGCACGGCTTCTGCTTCGGTGCGCGGTTTACGCGCGGTGATGCGTTCGGCCTCTGATGCGCCGGTCAGCGCAGCGAGCGTGGAGGGCTGGGCGCGCGTGGCGGCCTGCTGCGCGGTTTCGGGGGCGGTCTGATCCGGTCTGTTCTGATCGGGGCAAGGCGCAGAGAGCGCAGGTCCGGCAGCCGCTTCCCGTTCGAGGACGAGGCCGGTGATGGCAAAGGCTGCGGGATGAGCCGCCTGCGTGCCTGCCGCCGCAGCGGCCTGCCCGCCTGATGGCAGAGCGGCCTGCCCGTTATCCGGCGCCGTGACGGGCGCTGCGGTCGCAGGGGCTGCTGAGGAGATGGCGGCTGAGGCGGCAGGAACCAGCGGTGCCAGCATCGTGCCGGGCAGGGCGAGGACAAGCGCGGCCAGATCGGTTTCGGAGCGGGCGGGCAGTTCCGCTGCGGCTGCGGGGCCGGTTTCCTTTGCTGCGGTTTCGCCCGGTGCAGGCGCTGCGATCAGCAACGGCGCACCCGCGATGGCCATGGCGGCAGGCTTTTGCCGGGCAAGCGGCAGGTTCTTGCCGGGTTCTGCCGGGTTGGTTTCGGTAAGGCTGCCCGCGGTCCCCCCAATGCCAAGCTGTCCGGCCCCCAGTAAGTCTGCGGCGGCGGGAAGGGCGGAGATCGCGGGAAGAGCTGGGGCGGATCGCGGGAAGATGCCCGGCGGCGCGGCTTCGCGGGCGAGATGTGCAGCGAATCCCGGCATATCTGCGCCCGAGGCGGCACCAGCTGCTGCTGGGCCTGCTGCGGGCCCAGCAGCGGGGTTTGGTGTTGCGGCACGGGGAAGCAGGGTGGGGGCGGGAACGGTCATCGCGGTGCAGCAGTCCTTGGGCAGGGGCTTGGTTAACGCCTGCTATTCAAGAGGCGTGCCAATCGGGCTGCTAGCGGGCGCTGCCATTGTACCTTGCGCCTGTTCGGCAGCCTTGCGCGCGATACGCTGGCGCGCGGCCTCGATCCTTTCGTCCACGGCGGCGCGGCGGCGTTCGGCTTCGGCGGCTTCGGCGGCACGGGTATCGGCAGCGGCGCGCGCGCGAACGAGATCGGCGGCGGCGCTATCGGCCAAGCGCGTGAGGCCGGAGACGAACTGCTGCGTCTGGCGCAGTTCCGCGCCATCGTGCGCATCGCGGCGCATGCGGTAGGCGTCGATCAGGGCAGCGGTGCGCGCATTCAGATTGGCGACCTGTGCCAGCGTCGCTTCGGCGCGGGCGGCTTCGGCCAGCGCGCTCTGCCGGGCGATATCGCGCAGCCGCTCCAGCCGCCTCAGCCGCCTCAGCTTCGTCTTTTCGGCGCTCATGCCGCCATCAGCGCGCCAAGTTCAGCAATGCTGCGCTCCATCGGCACGACTTCGCGCTGGGGTTGGCTGAGGAACTGGGTGAGCACCCCGTGCATCGCAATCGCGCGGTCCAATTGCGGATCGGCCCCGGCGCGATAGGCGCCCATCAGCACGAGATCGCGGTTCGCCTCGTAGTTGGCGATCAGCGCGCGAAAGGCGCGGGCGTCGGCCTGGTGCAGCGGATCGACGATGTCGTTCATCACGCGGCTGAGCGATGCGGCGATATCGATCGCCGGATACTGGCCGCGCTGCGCCAGATCGCGGCTGAGCACGACGTGGCCATCGAGGATTGCGCGGGCGGTATCGACAACGGGGTCGTCCTGATTGTCGCCGTCTGCCAGCACGGTGTAGAGTCCGGTGACCGAGCCGCCGCTGGCCGCCGAATTGCCCGCGCGCTCGACCAGCTTGGTGATCGTGGCGAGGGCTGACGGGGGGTAGCCGCGCGCTGCGCCGGGTTCGCCAAGCAACAGCGCGATCTCGCGGCCTGCGTGGGCGACGCGGGTGAGGCTGTCCATGATGAGAAGCACCTGATGCCCGGCGGCGCGGAAGTATTCGGCCATCGATGTGGCCAGCATCGCGCCGCGAATGCGCAAGTTGGGGGCATGGTCGGCAGGCACGGCGACGACCACGCTGCGCGCGCGGCGCGGGCCGGACATATGCTTTTCAACGAAATCGCTAACTTCGCGCGCGCGTTCGCCGATCAGGCCGACGATGACGATCTCGGCTTCGGTGCCATGCGCGATCATGTCGAGCAGCACGGACTTGCCGACGCCCGAACCCGCCATCACGCCAATGCGTTGGCCGACGCCGAAGGTGGTGAGCGCATTGAGGGCGCGCACGCCGACATCGAAGGGTTCGCGCACGGGCGCGCGGTCGAGCGCGCTGGTGCGCACGCCGCCCGACGGCCATTCAGCGCGGGCGGCAATGGGTGGGCCGCCGTCGATCGGCAGGCCCTCGCCATCGACCGCGCGGCCAAGGAACGCCTCGCCCACCGGGAGCATGCCGGGCTTGCCTTCGGGCCGGACGCGGGCGCCGGGGCGCAGGAGAACCGTATCGCCGAGCAGCATCATCAGCATGCGCCCGGCGCGAAAGCCGATGGTTTCGGCCAGCAGCGAGCTGCTCCCTCCGCCATCTGGCCCATGCGCGATGCGGCACTGTGCGCCAATGGGCAGCGAGAGACCGCTGACTTCGAGCAGGCCGCCATCGCAGGCAGTGACGAGGCCATAGCGGCGCGGGGCGAAATCGGGCTGGGCTTCTTCGCAGCGGGCAAGGAGCGGGATGGCGGCATTCAGCATGCGGCGAGCGCCTCGCTGAGCGCACGGGTCCAAGTGCCGGGGCCGTCTTCCACGCCGCCTGCGGTGCCCTCGATGCGCAGCGCGCCGCGTTCGAGGCCGGGGTCGGGTTCGAAGTGCCACTCTTCCGGCAGGCGCGCGGCAAGGAGCGCAAGGTCTTCGGGGTGAAGGCGGATCACGCGCTCGTCTGCCGCGCGCGCGAGCATGGCAGCGGCCGTCTTGACGCGGGCGGCCAGGGCCTCGGCATCGGCGGCATAGTCAGCCAGCAGGGGGGTGCAAAGGGCGAGCACGCTCTCGCGCAGGCGCGCTTCCAGCTCGCGCGTGAGGTCTGCGTCCAGCTTGCCGAACGCCAGCTCGATCTTGGCGCGGGCGGCATCCTGCGCGGCGATGGCTTCCGCAAAGGCCGCTTCGGCATCGGCGGCGCCTTGCGCGTAGCCAGCGGCGAACGCTCGGGCTTCGGGGTCTTCTTCCGCTTGCGGAGGGACTTCCTCGGGCAGAGGCAGCGCATCCCGCACGAAGCGGTCATCGCGGCGGAAACCGGCCGGGCCAAGGCCAAGCTCGGCGAGCGAAAGGATGCGGACAGGGGAAGACGCGGCCAGATCAGACATAGTCGTCGTCGCCCGCGCCGAACACGATCGTGCCTTCGGCGGCGAGGCGGCGGGCGGCGGCGACCACGGCCTTCTGCGCTTCGACCACTTCGGCCATCTTCATGCGGCCGCGCGCCTCGATCTCGTCGCGCACGCCTTCGGCAGCGCGGCTCGACATGGCGCGGAAGAAGCATTCGCGCTGCTCTGCGGCGATGCCCTTGAGCGAGGCGATGAGCGTATCGGAATCGACTTCGCGCAGCAGCGAGCCCATCGATTTCTCGTCGAGCACGAAGAGGTGCTCGAACTTGAACATCTCGTTCTCGATCGCCTTGGCCAGCTGTTTGTCGGCCTTGGCGATCTCCGGCATGACCCGCTTCTCGACCGCGCGGGCCGAGGCGTTGATGATATCTGCCGCCTCGCGCACGCCGCCCATGGTGAGCGCGCTGCTGCCATGGCATTCAGTGATGCGGTGGGCGAGCAGGTCTTCCAGCATGGCGATGGCTTCGGGCGCGACCGGGCCGAGCGTGGCGATACGCTGGAGCACTTGCGGCTGCAGGGGTTCCGGCAGAGCGTGGAGCACGCCCGCCGCCACATCGGGATCGAGTTGCACCAGCAGCACCGCGAGCGCCTGCGGGTGTTCGCCCTGCACCAGCGGCACAAGCGCGTGGGGGGTGAGCCAGCGCGCAAGTTCAAGGCTGGAGCCGGGGCGCGGCGCATCAGGCGCAATGCGCTGCATCAGGTTGTCCGCCTTGAAATCGCCGACTGCGCTGGTCATCAACTGGCGCACCTGATCGACGCGGTCGGTGGCCCCGATGGTGACTTGCGCGGCATTGTCGACAAAGCCCTGCAGCGCCTGTGTGATGGAATCGGCGTCGATCTCGCCGATTTCGCACATCTTCGCGCCGAGCAGGCGCAGTTCGGCGGGTTCGAGCTGCGCGAGCAGCGATGCGGCGTGGTCGTCGTCCAGCAGCATCATCATCACGGCGGCGCGGGTGGGGCCGCTGATTTCGCCGCCAGCTTCGGATGGCGCTTCGGTGGTCATGCCGCGCCCTCCGGTGCGGGTTCGTTGAGCAACTGGCGCAGCGCATTGAGCGCGCTATCGGGCTGTTCGACGACGATGCGCTGAGCGACGCCGACCTGGCGGCTGAGCGCATCGGGATCGATCTCGCCGGTTTCCGGATCGATGATCGGCTCGATCTGCTGGATCTTCTTGCGGCGGCGGCGCACGGGGCTTTCCTCGCCGCCCTCGTTTGCTTCACCCTCTTCGCTCTCTTCGCCGTCCTTTTCGGCGACTTCGTCCGGCGCATCTTTGACGATAACGGGGGCGGGATCGCGCTTCAGCGCCTTGATCAGCGGGCGCACGCCCAGCAGCAGCGTCAGTAGCACCGCCAGCAGCGCCACGACATTGCGCACGATCATCGCGAACCACGGGGTTTCCCAGAACGCGGGCGGGGTGACGGCGACGGGGCTGAACGTGCGCACGACAACTGCGACCTGATCGCCGCGCGCCGGGTCTGCGCCGACAGCGGCGGAGACGAGTTGCTTGAGCTGGTCGATCTCGGCCGGTTTGGCCTTGGCCATGATCGCGCCCGAAAGCGCGACGGCGACCGAGAGGCGCTTGATCTTGCCGGGAGTCTGATTGGTGACGGCCACTTCGCGGCCCAGCTCATAGGTCCGCGCGGACGAGCTTTCACCATTGGCGGGCGGCGCAGGATTGGCGCCGGCAGCGGGGGCCGTGCCGGGGGTGGTACCGGGGGCTGCGGGAGCGCCAGCCGCAGGCGGTGCACCGGGCGCGCCGGGCTGGGCCGTGGTGGGCGGTGGCGGCGTGTTGGACAGCACGCCGGGAACGCCCACCGCCGAGCCTGCGCCGGGGCTTTGCGTGGCAGTCTGCGTTTCGGAGCGAACCACGCCCTGCTTGTCATAGCTTTCGCGGGCGGAAGTGAGCTGGTCCATATCGAGATCGACCTGAATCTCGCTGGAGAAATTGCCCTCGCCCAGCATCGGCGTGAGCAATTGCGCTACCTGGCTGCGCAGCTTTTCCTCCATCCGCGATTGCAGATCGAGCCGGTCGGTCTCGCCCGGTTTGGCCGAAGACAGCAGGCGGCCATGCTGGTCGATCACCTTGACCGCATCGACGGACAGCGAGGGAACTGACCCCGCGACAAGATTGACGATGGCGCTGACCTGGCTGTCCGCCAGCTGGCGGCCCCGCGCCAGCTTGACCATGACCGAGGCCGTGGGCGCGGCATTGTCGCGCACGAAGACCGACTTTTCCGGCTCGGCAAGGTGGACGCGCACCGCTTCTACGCCGTCGATCTGCATGATGGTGAGCTCAAGCTCGCGTTCGCGCGCGGCCAGCAGGCGTGTTCCCTCCAAGGTGCGGCTGGCGCCCATCGGCAGCTTGTCGAGCATCTGCGCGCCGGTTTCGGGCGTGGCGAGCGCGCCATCCGAGGCGGCAACCATGCGCGCCTTGTAAAGGTCGTTCTCGCCCACGGTGACGGCGCCGGTCGAATTGTCGATGGTATAGGCGATGGACGCCTTGTCGAGCGCGGCGACGACTTCGGCGCGCTCGCTGTCGCTGAGGTTGCTGTAGAGTACGCGCTGCGGGGCCGGGGCCATAGCGAGCCAGAGCAGCGCGGTGAGGCCTGCGGCCGAGACCCCCGCGAACCACGGCAGCGTGCGGCGCACCGGCGGCTGGCCAAGAAACGCGCCGGTGCGCGACAACATCGAGCCGCCCGCCGGATTGGTGAGCGGGGCGAAGAGCGAGAGGTTCTGGCCGGTATCGGGTGCCACGGCGGAAGGATCAGCCATCTATCAGACTCCCATTCTCATGATGTCCTGGTAGGCGGAGAGCAGCTTGTTGCGCACTTGCAGCGTCGCTTCGAAGGCCACCCCGGATTCCTGCCGCGCCAGCATGACCTTGGCGATGTCGGTCACCTCGCCCTTGTCGTAGCCTTCGCTCAGCTTCGAGGCGTTTTCCTGCACGGCATTCACGTTATCGAGCGCGGACTTGAGCGCGGAGGTGAAGCCGTTTGCGGGGGCTTCGGGTGCTGCCGGTTCAGCCGCGCCTGCAGCAGGCGTGCGCACCTGCTGGAGCAGCTGCGAGCGATCGATGATCTGCTGGCGCAGCGCCATGATCTGCTGGAGGCCGCCCGCTCCATTTATCCCCCCGATGCCGCTCATCGCCGGCTACCGGCCACGGCAATGCCGTTCTCGCGGAATTCGGCGAGGCGGTAGCGCAGCGTGCGTTCGGAAATGCCCAGCTTGCGCGCGGCGGCAACGCGGCTGCCGCCGCAGCTGTCGAGCGCGGCAAGGATCGCGCGGGTTTCGGAAAGCTGGACGATGTTGGAAAGCTTGCCGCCGGGAATGGTGCCTGCGTTCAGCGGCACCACCTCGGCCGTTGCGGTTTCCCCCGCCGCACGCACCGGGCGATCGAACACCACATGCTGGATGCCGATTTCGTGCGCATCGCCCGCCAGCAGCAGCGCGCGGCGCATCACGTTTTCCAGTTCGCGCACGTTGCCGGGCCAGGCATGGGCTTCGAGCATGGCCAGCGCGCCCTCGCCGATCCACGGCAGGTTCGCGCCTTGCGGCACGTGGCGCAGCACCATGGCGAAGGCGAGCGGGGCGATATCTGCCGGGCGCTCACGCAGGGCGGGCAGTTCCAGGGGGAAGACATTGAGGCGGTAATAGAGGTCGGCGCGGAAGCGGCCTTCCTCGACCTCGCTGGGCAGATCGCGGTTGGCACAGGCGATGACGCGCACGTCGACCTTGACCGGCTTGGTGGCACCCAGCGGCACGACTTCGCCTTCCTGCAGCACGCGCAGCAGCTTGGCCTGCAGCGCAAGCGGCATTTCGGCGATTTCATCGAGCAGCAGGGTGCCCCCATGCGCGGCGCGAAAGAAGCCTTCGGCAGCCGCATTGGCCCCGGTGAACGCGCCTTTCTGGTGGCCGAACAGCATGGCTTCCAGCATCGTCTCGGGCATTGCCGCGCAGTTGATCGCAATGAACGGCGCGGCAGCGCGCGGCGAGCGCAGGTGGATAAAGCGCGAGAGCACTTCCTTGCCGGTGCCAGTGGGGCCATTGATTAGGACCGGGATCTCGCTGACGGCGAGGCGTTCGGCCAGCGCGAGGATCGAAAGCGTTTCGGGATCGGCGGCCACCGGGCTGCCAGCGGGCGCAGCGCAGGCGATCAGCGCCGCGAGGACGGCGGGATCGGCGCTGTCTGCATAGGCCAACTCATGCCGTCCGCCATGGCTGCGCGTGATGCTGCCTTGCGCGGCGCGCGAAAGCAGCACGGTCCGGTCAAACAGGCCGGGGGCGGCAGGTTCATCCGCGCCGCGCAAGGTGAAGGTGCCTGCCGGGGTGAAGCTGCCGAGCACTGAGCGCGCCCGTGCCAGCAAAGCTGCGTGGGCATCTCCCTTTCCGGCGGCAACGTGATCGATGTTCATTTTTATCAGCCCTGTCATGGCTGGCTTTCTCACCAGCGCCTTAACCATCGTGGTGGGCTGTTTTTCGCGCGAAAACGTCAAGCGGGCCGAAACTTTAAGCTCCGCGCAAGCGCTAAGGGCAACTACGTGGGTGCGGCAGGCCGCTGCCGATCCCCCCCTTAAACCCGGCAGCTTTTTGCCGGTCTTTGCCGTGGCTGCCGCGTCGATCCCCGACCGGCGTCAGACGGGGAACGACCCCTCTCATACGGAGACAAGACATG
Source organism: Novosphingobium sp. (assembly GCA_044379435.1). Lineage (GTDB taxonomy): Bacteria > Pseudomonadota > Alphaproteobacteria > Sphingomonadales > Sphingomonadaceae > Novosphingobium. The sequence continues at coordinate 5,229 of JBIPOH010000056.1, read as the reverse complement.
GCGGTTATCAACACCAACATCGGCGCCATCAAGGCGGCCAACGCTTCGAACTCTGCGGCCCGCATGGCCGGTCAGGCGATGGAACGCCTTTCCACCGGCAAGCGCATCAACGGCGCGAAGGACGACGCGGCGGGCCTCGCCATTGCCACGACGATGACCTCGCAGATCAAGGGCATGAGCCAGGGCGTGCGCAACGCCAACGACGGCATCAGCCTTGCGCAGACCGCGGAAGGCGCGCTCAACGAAGTGACCAACATGCTGCAGCGGGTTCGCGAGCTGGCCGTGCAGTCGAAGTCGGGCACCTACCAGCAGTCTGACCGCGATGCGATGCAGTCGGAAGTCGGCAACCTCAACGCCCAGATCTCGGACGTGCTGAACAACACCAAGTTCAACGGCAACAACGTGTTCGCCGTGGTTGGCGCAGCGCCTGCGGCTGACGGTTCGGATGACGCCACCTTCTCGATCCAGACCGGTGCAAACACCTCCGATACGGTCGACATCGTGTCCAAGGCGTTCGATGGCACCAAGCTGTTTGGCGGCACGGACACGGCTTATGATGCGGCTTCGGCAACGCAAGCCCTCGACGTTTCGTCGGCCACGGCGGCTTCGACCACGATCGACAACGTCGATGATGCGCTCGCCAACGTGAACTCGACCCGTGCGACGCTCGGTGCCGGCCAGAACCGTCTGGAATCGGCGGTGAACAACCTGAACGACAACATCACCAACCTGTCGGACGCCCGCAGCCGTATCCAGGACACCGATTATTCGGCGGAAACGACCGCGATGGCCAAGGCCCAGATCCTGAGCCAGGCTTCGACCGCGATGATCGCGCAGGCCAACCAGAGCCAGCAGAACGTGCTCTCGCTGCTGCGTTAATCTTCAAGTCCCCCCGCAAGCCCGCTCTCCACCGGGTGCGCATCTGGCCCGGCGATCCCTCCACGGATCGCCGGGTTTTTTGGTGTTTAGCGCGGCTTCAGCACATGGGGCAGCGCCGCGCCCAGCACGGCCAGCATTTCAGGCGCATAGGCGCTGGAGTTCGCCTCGAACTCTGCCTGCGTGATGCGGTCGGTGCCTTGCGGGCCGAACAGCACGACTTCATCGCCCAGCTGCACATCGCGGTGCTCGGTGACGTCGACCATCAGCGTGTTCATGGTGACCCGGCCAACAACCGGCGCGCGCCTGCCGCGGATGAGGACTTCGGTGCGGTTCCTGCCTTCCGCCGGAAACTCGGGCCGATTGGCATGGCTGAAGCCGCGCCGCACCCCGTCCGAATAGCCGATCGGCACGTTCGCCAGCCAGCTCTCGCGCTCCAGCCGGAAGGTGCGATCATAGGCCACGGTCTGGCCCGCAGGGTAGTGATTGACTGCTGCGACGCGCGATTTGATCGTCGGCACGGGAATGAACGCGTTCGTCTTCACGGTGCCGGGATCGCCATAGAGCGCGCCGCCGACGCGGACCATGTCGAGCCGGGTATCGGGCTGGGTCAGCGCGGCGAAGGTGTTGGCGGTGTGGCGGATCAGGCCCTCCGTCTTGAGGCCTTCGCCCCCCAGCCAGGCCAGATCGTCCTTGTAGTGCGCGAGCTGGCCGAGAATGTCGGGCGCTTCCTCGCTGGGATAATGCGTCATCGCGCCCGCGATGCGCAGGCCTTTCAGCGCCAGCAGCGTGCGGGCATCGGCCTTGCCGTAACCGGCCGAAAGCTCCACCCCGTTGCGCGACATGCCGCCCGCATTGAGTGCGAGGTGGACGGGGCGGGGGAAGCGCGGGCGACGCTTGAGCCACATCGCTTCGAGCCGGGCGGCGCTTTCGGGATTGCCGATCAATTCGACGACGCCGAGCCCAAGCGCGTCTTCCATCTCCTCCGGTGCGGCGAGGCGGATGCGATAGAGGCGGCCCTTGTAGCCCAGCTGGCGGGCAACGCGGGCTTCATCGTTCGAGGTGATCGCGACATCGCCGATCCCGGCCTTGATGACCGAGGGGATCAGTAGCGCGATGCCATTGCCATAGGCGTCTGCCTTCAGCACCGCGCAGATGCGGGACGGCGCGACCAGTCCGCGCAGCGTCGCGATATTGGCCTCGAACGCAGCGGCATCGACCTCGATCCACCCATTGCGCCGCTGCGCCTGTGCGAGGGTGAGGCCGAAGTTGGTGGCCGAGAGGATCGGCGCAGCGGCGGCTCGCGCGGCGGCAAGGGCCGCGCCCGCTGCGCCTGCGGCCAGAAATGTGCGCCTGTGGATCATGCCTCTATTCCCCGCCCCGTGGTGTGCGGAAGGCTAGGCGGGGTGGAGGCGTGGGTGCAAGCGGTTTGGCGGGCGGGCGCGATGGCGGCTTTTAGGGAGCGCTGCGATTGGGTTGTATGGCGGTAATTGGGTGGAAAGGCGAATGGCGGCTATTCGTAGCGAGCAGCAGGCACGACTTACTGCTTTGCGGCGGCTATGGGGCGGACACTCGCAATGAACCTTCCAACTGACGGCAATCACTTGCTGAACACAAAGAGATCAACTTTCAGGGTTAGCCCAGTCAACTCGCCTCGGTATCGAGAACCGGGATGGTTTCTCGATCTTGGAGGTTTTCCAGGGTGCGCTTGTGTCTTCGGGCCGCGATCATGCTCCACCCCCAAGACGCTGCGAAGGCGGCAGCCGCTATCCAGATGATGCCGTAATGGGCATGAAGGCCAGCTTTGGGCAGCACATCATGGCTTCCAAGGCCAAGGCCCGCGAGAAGGCCCAGCGGCCCACCCACATAACCGATTCTCGCAAGAAACAGGCCTGTTTGGGCGCGTCGTTGCAAGAAGGAGCGGTAGGCCTCGACCGTCTCGCCCTGCATCTGCCACACTTTTTGCCTGAGTCGGAACATAATCGCGAGCCACGCCATCGCAAAGGCAGCTAGCCCGATGAAGATGGCTTGCACGAAACCCTCCGAGCGCAAGGCCCAGAAGACGAAAACGCCGCTCGCAGCCAAGGATACGAGCGCTTCGAGCGATGCCTCGCGTCGGAACGCCGCCTGTCCTTGGCGCACATGCGCCCGCATCTGACTTATCGAACCGTCGCCATTAGGGATGGCGCTCCAAGCCGCGCGCATCGTGTCGAGGTAATTGTCCAAGTCCGTCATTCCGTTTCCATGACCTTGCGCAGTGCCTCGCGCAGGCGCGTGACACGTGTAAACACGGCCCCCTCGCTGATGCCGAGGGTTTCAGCTATCTCGCGGGCCGAGAAATCCTCGAGATACAGAGTTGCCACTTTCCGCAAGCCATCTGGCAAACGAGACACCGCAACCTGCAAGCGTCGGCCAAGATCTGCGCGAGCTAGCGCGTCATCAGCCATCTCGGCTTCATCCTGGACCGTATCCGAGAGCGCGTCGTGCTTTGGCACGCGGATGGCCCGCCGCACATGGCTCACGCACACATTATGCGTCACCCGCGCCACGAAAGTCCGCAAAGAGCAGTCTTGGCGCCAGGATGGCGCTGCGCACCAGAGTGCGATCGCCACCTCTTGCCTGAGGTCATCGCGAGACGCTGGATTGCTCTCCATTCCAGCAATGATCCGGTCGATCATAGCTGCATGCTCGGTGAGCGCGTTGTCGAAGACCTCAGATGTCACCTGTTGTCACATCACCGCGCGGGAAAATTGTTTGGCTCGCTCGCGGCTAGCACCAAGGAAGGACGCAGCTATCCGAAGAGAGAGCCACCAAATCGGCAAGAACAGGAGGAAAATCAGGAGCCCGTAGGCAAGCCCCCCCTGAGCGAAGGTGAAAATGGTGGATGCAATCGGCGTCACCAGATCAGGCAGCCCGAAGCTGATTAGGCCGTTATTGAAGGACGCGAAAGCCTTGAAGAGCAGCATCGCGGGGGCCAGAGCAAGGTAGTGGAAAGCAGACTTTGGCACATTCCGCTCTGAAAATGGATTAAGGTAAATCCAGTTGAACATCGCCCTTTCTGGGCGGGTGATATAGCGTTGGTCGATGCGCGCGCGATTGCGCCACGCCCATGATAGCATGAAGCAGGTAAATGCGAGCATGGCAGCGTTTACCGCAAGAAAGCGCGCGGTCCTGAGGCCACCATCGCCATCTGCCATCGTATGGTTGAATTCGCTCGCGCCTTCAGCGATACCAAGGATCGTGGATATGTAGTCCGCGCCAGTAAGCGCGACAAACCCTGCGATGTATGCCCAAACCCATTTCTGCATAGAAGCCTCCTGTTGAGGCCTAACAGTCGTTCCCCACGGGAAAACCTTACATTCTGCCGGAAACGAATTTCTGCTAGGCCGTGTTGACAAAAGGGATTCCCATTCAGCCCGACTTCTGATTCAAGACTGCTTTTTGAGGAGCAGTCATGGGTCGTGGGGACTTGTCGGATGCGGAGTGGGAGCTGATCGGGCCGCTGCTGCCGCCCGAGCGAGGTCGCTGGGCACGACCGGCGGGCGATAACCGGCGCTTCCTCAACGGGATGCTCCATGTGCTGAGGGTCGGCTGCCCCTGGCGCGACATGCACGAGCGCTACGGCAAGTGGAACTCGGTCTATGTCCGGTTCCGGCGCTGGGCCGAACAGGGCGTCTGGGATGCGCTGCTGCAAACGCTGGTCGATCTCGGTCTGACCGATGACTGGCAGCACATGATCGACAGCACCAGCGTTCGCGGCCACGTATCGGCAGCGGGCGGAAAAGGGGGGCAGTTAAGAACGCTCTTGGTCGATCACGCGGCGGCTTTACGAGCAAAATCCACGCCCGGTGCGACAATCAGGGACTGCCTCTCGGCTTCATCCTGACCGGCGGCGAGGCCTCCGATTACACCGCAGCCGAGCCACTGATGACCATCCCGGTCGCCGCGCCCAAGGCACTGCTGGCGGACAAGGGCTACGACGGTGATCGCTTCCGGGAGAGCCTGCTGATCCGCGGCATCCTGCCGATCATCCCGCCCCGCTCGAACCGCAAGGTGCCCGAGCATCCCGACTATCGCCGCTACCGGGACCGCAACCGCGTCGAGCGCATGTTCGGCAAGCTCAAGCAACAGCGCCGCATCGCCACCCGCTATGACAAGACCGTCCTGTCGTTTGAGAGCTTCCTCAATCTCGCAGCCACCCGCCTATGGCTCAAGTCTTTTGTCAACACGGCCTAGGCACGAGGGTCGCGAACTGAATTGCAGCTGATGCACCGCTGCCGTCGGTGTCGAACAGGAGCGCGCCGCTTGCGCTGTTGTAGATGATCCGGTGATCCACGGTAGTGGCCCCGGTTC
>JBIPOH010000318.1:0-4105 GCA_044379435.1 Novosphingobium sp. | reverse complement strand
GGTTAAGATCGACCGGGTGAGCGGACGGCAGGTGTTCGGCGGCATTCCGCAGGACGATCAGCGCAAGGCTTCGGTGATCTGGGAAGCCTTCAAGCCCAACAGCGAGCCGACCCGCACGTTCCGGCCCGAGGACCAGACGCTCAAGGATGCGGTGCTCGAGGCAATCCGCAAGGCGCGCGCGGCCAAGGGCGAAGCGCCCGGCGAGGATGTGCCGGTGGAAGAGGGCGATTTCGTCGAGGACAAGGGCGGGATCTATTAACGTCATCTGGCTCTAGCGCCTGCACCATTTGCCGGTTCCTGCTCCGCAGACTTGCTGATAGAACGCAGGGCATGATCAAGCATGTTCTGGCCGCCGGCGCGGCTCTCGCCCTTCTTCTCCCCGCTGCCGCTCAGGCCGAACTGGCGCAAGGCGCTGCCGCGCCCGATTTCACGACGATGGGCGCGCTGGCGGGCAAGCCGATCAAGGTGAACCTCAAGGCGCTGCTGGCGAAGGGGCCGGTGGTGCTCTATTTCTACCCCAAGGCGTTCACGCAGGGCTGCACGCTCGAAGCCCATGCCTTCGCCGAAGCGACTCCAGCTTTCACGGCGGCGGGCGCAACCGTCATCGGCATGTCGAACGACAGCCTGCCCACGCTGCAGAAGTTTTCGAGCGAGGAATGCCGCGACAAGTTCACGGTTGCGGCGGCCACGAAGGACGTCATCAAGGCCTATGACGTGGCCTTGAAGGTCGCCGGGCTCCCGGTCGGGCTGACCAAGCGCACAAGCTATGTCATTTCAAAGACGGGCAAGATCACCATGGTCCACTCCGACATGGACTACCGCGACCATGTGAAGCTGACGCTGGAAGCGGTGCAGAAGCTCAAAAAGGGCTGAGAAGTTCAAGAACGCCTGAGTAGCTCAAGAAGAGGTGTGCGGGCGCGCGGCGCTCGGCTCCCTCTTTACAAGGCGCGCCGCTTCGCTAAGCGGCTGGCGCTATAGGCTGCGCCGCTTCGTTGAGCGACGCAGTTCCCGCAATCTGGAGTGATACCCGCCATGCGTGCCGAAGGGCAGGCCCATATCGACCGCATCGAGGCCGCGCTGCGGCTGGTGCGCAAGTTCCTTGACTGGGACCGCGCCGTGCGGCGGCTCGACGAGCTGAACGCGCGCGTCGAGGACCCCAAGCTGTGGGACGATCCCAAGGCAGCCGAAGCGGTGATGCGCGAGCGGCGGCGGCTTGATGCCTCGATTGGCACGGTGAACCAGATCGGCGCCGAAATGGCCGATGCCATCGAATTCATCGAGCTGGGCGAAATGGAAGGCGACGATGCGACCGTGGCCGAGGGCCTCGCGAGCCTTGCTGCGCTGGCCGAGCGGGCGGATGCGGACAAGGTTCAGGCCTTGCTCGCGGGCGAGGCGGATGGTTCGAACGCGTTCCTCGAAGTCCATGCGGGCGCGGGCGGCACGGAAAGCCAGGACTGGGCCGAAATGCTCCAGCGCATGTACACGCGCTGGGCGGAGCGGCATGGGTTCAAGGTCGATCTGCTTGATTATCACGCGGGCGAAGCCGCCGGGATCAAGAGCGCGACGCTACTGATCAAGGGCGAGAATGCCTATGGTTACGCCAAGACCGAAAGCGGCGTGCACCGGCTGGTGCGCATCAGCCCTTATGACAGTTCGGCGCGGCGGCACACGTCGTTCAGCTCGGTCTGGGTCTATCCCGAGATTGACGACAACATCGACATCGAGATCAACCCCGCTGACCTCAAGATCGATACCTACCGCGCTTCGGGCGCGGGCGGGCAGCACGTGAACACCACCGATTCGGCGGTGCGCATCACGCACGTGCCTTCGGGCATCATCGTGGCGAGCCAGATCGACCGTTCGCAGCACAAGAACCGCGCGACCGCGATGGGGATGCTGAAAGCGCGGCTTTACGAAGCGGAACTCGCCAAGCGCGAGGCGGCGGCCAGCGGCGAATATGCCGCCAAGACCGAAATCGGCTGGGGCCACCAGATCCGCTCGTATGTGCTCCAGCCCTATCAGCAGGTGAAGGATCTGCGCACGGGTACGGTCAGCACGAACCCGAGCGATGTGCTCGACGGCGCGCTCGATCCGTTCATGGCCGCCGCGCTCGCGCAGCGCGTGACGGGCGAAAAGGTGACCGTGGAAGACGACGATTGAGGGGCCGCGCGTGGCTGGCTGTCGGGCTTCTTGCGCTGGCAGGCTGCACGCTGGCGGGCTGCATGGGCGATTCCGGAGCGGACCGGGCACCGCGGGACCGCGCCTTTCCGCGTGCGGACCGGCCCGTGGCCAAGACCGTATCGACTCAGTGGGCGCCCGAGGAAACGCGCGACCGGCAGGGCGAAGCGCAGATCGTGATGGACGAGGCGGAGATCGCGCCGGGCATGACCGTGGCCGATATCGGCGCGGGCGAGGGGTACTACACCGTGCGCCTTGCCGCGCGGGTGGGGCCGAAGGGCCGGGTGCTGGCGCAGGATATCGACAAGGGCGCGCTCGCGCGGCTCGGCGCGCGGATCGAGCGCGAACGGCTCACGGCCGTGTCGATCAAGCCGGGCGCGAGTGATGATCCCGGCCTTCCGGCAAAAAGCTTCGACCGCGTGCTGATGATCCACATGTACCACGAGATTGCTGAACCCTATGCCTTCCTCTGGCGGCTCTGGGGGGCGCTTAAGCCTGGCGGATCGGTGGTGGTGGTCGATGCAGACCGCCCGACCGACAAGCATGGCACGCCTGCGGCTCTGCTTTTTTGTGAATTCGAGACAGCGGGCTTTCGCTTGGCTGCATTTCGACGTAAGCCGGAACTATCAGGCTATTACGCTCAGTTCGTACCCGCGGGCAGCGGGCCGCCTGAGCCGGGCCGTATGAAAGCCTGCCAAACCGGTTCGGATACCGACGATGGCACGGCCGGGGGTCTCTGAGGGAACACGATGTCTGCGTTTAAGGGTTTGAAGCCGATTCTCTATGGCGGCCGCGAGGTGTGGCCGCTGATCGAGGGTGGCAAGGGTGTCGCCGCGACCAACCACATGAGTTCGGGCGCATGGGCGGCGGCGGGCGGCATCGGCACGGTGAGTGCGGTCAATGCCGACAGCTATGATCCCACCGGCAAGATCATTCCCCAAGTCTACACCCAGCTTACGCGCCGCGAACGCCATGAGCAGCTGATCCGCTATGGCATCGATGGCGCCATCGAACAGGTGCGCCGTGCCTATGACATGGCGGGCGACAATGGCGCGATCAATATCAACGTGCTGTGGGAAATGGGCGGCGCGCAGCCGATCCTCGAAGGTGTGCTGTCTGCCACACGCGGGCTGATCGCGGGCGTCACCTGCGGCGCTGGCATGCCCTACAAGCTTTCCGAAATCGCGTCGCGGCACGGGGTCTATTACCTGCCGATCGTGTCATCGGGCCGGGCCTTCCGCGCGCTGTGGAAACGGGCCTATCACAAGGTGCCCGAATGGCTTGGTGCAGTGGTCTATGAAGACCCCTGGCTGGCGGGCGGGCACAACGGCCTCTCCAACGCCGAAGACCCGAAAAAGCCCGAAGACCCATACCCCCGCGTGAAAGTGCTGCGCGATGTGATGCGCGCCGAAGGCGTGCCCGATAGCGTGCCGATCGTGATGGCGGGCGGCGTGTGGTACCTGCGCGAATGGGACAACTGGATCGACAATCCCGAGCTGGGCAGCATCGCCTTCCAGTTCGGCACGCGCCCGCTGCTCACGCAGGAAAGCCCGATCCCGCAGGCGTGGAAGGATCACTTGCGCACGCTGGAGCCGGGTGACGTGCTGCTGCACCGTTTTTCGCCCACGGGGTTCTATTCCTCTGCCGTGCGCAATCCGTTCCTGCGCGCGCTCGAAGCCCGCTCGGAGCGCCAGATCCCTGACTCCAAGGTCTCTGCCGGCGAACACACCGTGCAGCTCGATGTGGGTGTGAAGGGCAAGAACTTCTGGGTGACTCCGACCGACCGGGACCACGCGCGCGCATGGTATGGCGCGGGCTTCACGCACGCGCTGCGCACGCCCGATGATACGATCGTGTTCGTGACCACGGCTGAGCGCGAGACGATCCAGCAGGACCAGAAGGACTGCATGGGCTGCCTTTCGCACTG
>JBIPOH010000055.1:0-13922 GCA_044379435.1 Novosphingobium sp. | reverse complement strand
GCTCAGGTCCCGATGCCCCCGATCAACAGCTCTGCCACCCGCTCCGCATAGGCCCGGATGGCGTCCTCGCGCATCGTCTCACCCGGACCAATGCGCCCGGCATGGGTTTCCATAGCCGCAAGCAGCATATCGGAAGCGAGCGCCGTACTGATGCCCTCACGCAGTTCGCCGCGCGTGCGGCCCCGCCGCAGGATCGCGATGCCCTGCTCGGTCAAGGCGCCCAGCACCGGCCCGATCCTTGTGGCGAGCTCCAGGTGCCCGGCCAGATCGCGCCGCATGTGCCGCGCCACGCCGCCGCCTGTTTCCAGATAGCGCGTCAGCACCAGCGCGCCGAATTCGGTGAGATCGCCGCGAAGGCTCCCGGTGTCGATCCTGGCCACGTCCTGCCAGCGCTCCTCGACCATCGCGCAGAGCAGGTCCTCCCCGCTTGTCCAGCGCGCATAGAGCGTGGATTTCCCGATCCCCGCCGCGCGCGCCACCGCATCGAGGCTGAAACCGGCCCAGCCGCCTGCGCCATAGACTTGCGCCGCAGCCGCCAGAATGCGCGCTTCCACGTCCGGATTGCGCGGACGACCACGCGTTCTGGGCCCTATCGAAAGCGCGGAATCGGCGGATGCGCGTTGCATGGCCCTGCTCTATCCTTTATGGACACCATCCGTCCAATAATATTCCGGGAAGGCTCGATAGTGCAGGATCATGCCGCGGATCGACCGCTTTCCGGCCTCTTGGTGATCGATCTCGTCGCCAGCCCGCTGGCCGGAATTGCGCGGCATCTGCGTGAGCTCGGCGCCGAAGTCATCCGCCTCGAAGTGGCAGGGCGCGGTGCCTGCCCCGCCAGCGATCCCCGCGCCGAACTCGCCTACTGGACCGCCAATCTCGGAAAGCGAATCGAAAGCGTCGACGAGGCCGACTTGGCCGCCCGCCTTTCCGGCGCAGACCTCATCATCGAAGACCTTTCCACCACCGATTCCAGCGTGGATTGGCAGGCCTTGCGCGCGGCAAACCCCGCGCTGGTCCACATGACGGCCACCGGCTTCGGTCTCGGCAATGCCTTCTCGCATTGGCAGTGGACCGACGGCGTGCTCCACGCGCTGACCACCGAACTGTCGCGCTCGGGCATCAAGGGCAGCGCACCGCTGCTGCCGCCGGGCGAGATCGCGCTGCAATGCGCGGTGGCGCAAGGGGCCTATGTCGCGATGGCCGCGCTGACGCAGGCGCGGGTTGGCGGCACGGGCGGCCATGTCGATTACGCGGCTCTTGATGGCGCGATGCAGGCGCTCGATCCCGCGTTTGGCATATCGGGCAGCGCCACCAATGGCCGCCCCGCCGCATCGCTGCCCTCCGGCCGCCCGCCGATGGGCGTGCAATATCCGATCATCCCGGTGGCGGACGGCGCGGTGCGGCTCTGCGTGCTGGCCCCGCGCCAGTGGCAGGGGATGCACCGGATGATGGGCTCGCCAGAAGAATTTGCCGGTCCCGAATTCAACGACATCATGGTCCGCTTCAAGAGCCGTGATCTGCTCGCCGCGATGCAGGCATTCCTCGCGGACAAGACGCGCGCCGAGATCGAGGCGCTGGGTCAGCAGCACGGTGTTCCGCTGGCGGGCCTCAACACCCTGCCCGATTGCCTCGCCGCAGACCACATTCGCGCGCGCGGCACCTTTACCGAGGCAGACCTGCCCGGTGGCCGCCGCGTGCCCTTCCCCGATGGCCTCGTCGTGATCGACGGGGAGCGTATGGGGGCAGTGCACGCCAGCGCTTCGGCTGAGCGCCCGGCACCTGCAGCCCGCAAGCCCGGCCGCCCGATGGCCAGACCACTTGAGGGCCTCAAGGTCCTCGATCTCGGCGTGATCGTCGTCGGCGCGGAAACCGGGCGGCTGCTGGCTGATCTGGGTGCGGATGTGGTGAAAGTCGAATCCGCCGCCTTCCCCGATGGCTCGCGGCAAACGTGGCTGAAGATCGGGCTTTCGAGCAGCTTTGGTGCAGGGCACCGGGGCAAGCGCAGCCTGGGGCTTAACCTCAAGTCGGATGCAGGCAAGGCACTGCTGCGCCGCATGGTGGCGGATGCGGACGTGATGCTCTCCAACTTCAAGCCCGGCACGCTGGAATCGCTGGGCCTCGGCTATGAGGAACTGGCAAAGCTCAACCCGCGCCTGATCGCGGTGGAATCGAGCGCGTTTGGCCGCACCGGCCCGTGGTCGAAGCGTATGGGCTATGGCCCGCTGGTGCGCGCGGCGGCCGGGCTGACGGCGATGTGGCGCTACCCGGACGATGCAACAAGCTTTTCGGATTCGGTCACGATCTACCCGGATCACGTCTGCGGCCGCATTGGCGCGAGCGCCGTGCTGGCGCTGCTGGCCCGGCGGGACCGCACCGGACGCGGCGGGCATGCCGATGTGAGCCAGGCCGAAGTCATGCTGGCCCAGCTTGCCACCGAGATCGCGGCTACGGCGCTGGGCCTGCCTGCCAGCGAGACGGCGCATTCCGGGGTCTTCGCCTGCGCCGGAGACGACCAGTGGTGCGTCGTCACCCCGCGCCACGAGGCCGACCGGCAGCGCCTTGCCGCCGTGACGGGCAGCGAGGGTCTGGCCGCATGGCTGGCGGCAAGGGACGCCCACGAAGCCGCCGAGGCGCTGCAAGCTGCCGGGGTGCCAGCCGCCCCCATGCTGCGCGCCGCAGAGCTGGCCAATCACCCCTACTACGCCGCGCGCGGCCTGTTCCGCGAGGAAGCCCACGACCTGCTGCCCGAACCCATGACCGCCGAGCGCCGCCCTGCGATCTGGCCCGCGATTCCGGATGCCGAAGCACGCCCCGCCCCGCTCATGGGGCAGGACACGTATGCCGTGATGCAGGACTGGCTAGGCCTCTCCGCAGCCGAATGCGCCGCGCTGGAAGCCCAAGGTGTGCTTGAGACCACGCCTGCCAAGATCCGCGAGATGGTCGCCACCAAATCCTATCTGGAGACTGCACGATGAGCCTGATGTCCGATCCTGAACGCATCCCCGTGATCATCGGCGTGGGGCAGCTGAACGACCGGCCCGAAAGCCCCGAGCTTGGCCTCAATCCGCCGGGGCTGATGGCTGCCGCGCTGCGCCTTGCCGAAGCCGACGCGGGCGGCAATCTGCTCCGCGATCTCGACAGCCTCGCCATCGTCGACCAGATCAGCTTCCGTCACCTCGGCAATCTCTGTGCCAGCGTCGCGCATGCCATCGGGGCCAATCCGCCGATCAGCTACCAATCCGAAGCGCCGCATGGCGACACGCCGATCCGCCTGCTCAACGAAGCGGCCAACCGGATTGGCGAAGGCAAGGCGAGCCTTGCCGCCGTCGTCGGGGCCGAAGCGCTGCGCACCGCCGCCGGGCTTGCCGCGCTCGCCGCAAAAGGCGATGACAAGAGCTACAACGCCGTCCGCAATGTCTCGACCCGCCGCGACCCCACATATGCGCAGGCGCATGGCCTCACCGCGCCGGTCGATGTCTATCCGATCTACGAGAACGCCGGGCGCGCCGCCTATGGCCAGACGCTGGCCGAAGCGCAGGCCGAAAGCGGCGCGATCTGGGCGGGCATGAGCCGGGTTGCGGCCACCAATGAAGGCGCGTGGATCAGGAAGGCCGTGAGCGCGGAGGACATTCTCACGCCCGGCCCCTCAAACCGCCCGCTGGCTTTCCCCTACACCAAGCTCACTGTGGCCAATTCTTCGGTCAATCAGGGCGCGGGCTTTATCGTTGCCAGCCTGGCCGAAGCGCGGCGGCGCGGCATTCCCGAAGAGCGCATGATCTATGTCGGCATGGGGGCGGCAGCCAAGGAAGACCCCAGCATCCTGCGCCGCGACCGCTATGACCGCTCGTCCAGCATGGACACCGCGATCCGGCGGACGCTGGACCTCAACCGGATGACCGGCGCGGACTTCGACCATGTCGAGCTCTACAGCTGCTTCCCTTGCGTCCCCAAGATGGCGCGCCGCGTGCTTGGCTGGCCGCTGGACAAGCCCGCCACGGTGTTTGGCGGCCTCACTTTCGGCGGCGGCCCCATCGCCAACTACATGAGCCACGCGGTCGTCTCGATGGTGGACCGCCTGCGTTCCGGTGACGGCAAGACTGGCTTCCTCTTCGCCAATGGCGGCTATGCCACCGACAACCACTGCATCGTCGTCTCGCGCGCGCCGATTGCCGCCGCGCAGTTCCCGCAGGACTTCGACTATCAGGCCGAGGCCGATGCGGCGCGGGGGCCGATCCCGGAGCTGGAGAAGGACTATGTCGGCCCCGCGAGCATCGAGAGCTACACCGTGTTTCATGGCCGCGATGGCGCGCCCTCCAGCGGCGTGGTGATTGCACGCACGCCGGAAGGCAAGCGCACGCTGTGCCATATCGACGTGGCGGACGCGGGCGCATGCGCGTTCTTCATGGACGGCGCGGCGGAGCCGGTGGGTACGAGCGGCGCGATTGCACTGGAAGGCGAACGGCGGGTGTGGGTGCGGTAGGCCCTCTCCAATCGTCACCCCGGGCAGGACCCGGCGTGACGGAGGTTTCTGGATCAAAATACCAGTAGCCGCTGCGCCCCGCCGCCCTATCATCGCGGCCCTGACTTTAGGGAGAGAGCAATGAGCGGACGGTTTCACGGCAAGGTGGCGCTGATCACCGGGGGCACCTCGGGCATCGGGGCAGGCACCGTGCGGCGGCTGGCCTCCGAAGGCGCGAAAGTGGTGTTCACCGGCTCCAACGCGGCGCTCGCCGAAGTTCTGTCTGCCGAAACCGGCAGCGAATTCATCCCCCACCGCGTGCAGGAAGCTGCCGCGTGGGAAGGCCTGATGGCGGAAATCGCGGGCCGCTACGGCCGGCTCGACATTGCCTTCGCCAACGCCGGGATCGAAAGCGGCGACAGCAGCGTCGAAGATATCACCATGGAAGCGTGGGAGCGCATCATCGGGGTGAACCTTACCGGCGTGATGCTCACGATCCAGCACGCGATCCGCGCCATGCGTGCCAATCCCGATGGCCCGGCGGGCTCCATCATCGTCAACTCCTCGATGAGCGCCTATCGTCCGATGGGCAATTTCGTCGCCTATTCCGCGAGCAAGGGCGCGCTGATTGCGCTGACCAAATCGGCCGCGCTGCACTGCGCCAACCAGAAGACGAAGATCCGCGTCAATTCGATCCACCCCGGCGTGGTCGAAACCGAGATGATCCGGAACGTGATCGACCGCTCGCCCGATGCTGCTGCCGCGCGTGCGCAATTTGAAGGCATGGCGCCGATTGGCCGCATGGCGCAAGTGGACGAAGTCGCCGCGCTGGTGGCGTTCCTCGCCTCGGACGAGGCAGGCTTCATCTCGGGCTCGGAATACGGGATCGACGGCGCCAGCACCGCCGGGATGATGGGCGTGTGATACAAAAAAAGGCCCGGGACGACCCGGGCCTTTTCCTGTGCCTTGATGCAGCTTGTGGTCTTCAGGCCGCTGCGCCCAGATAGCCAAGCTGCCCCGCCTTGAACACTGCCTGGCTGCGGTTCACCGCGTTGAGTTTTTCGCCTGCGCGCTGGATGTGATAGCGCACCGTGGCGTGGCTAAGCGCGAGGATCAGGCTGATTTCCTTGTCGGTCTTGCCGATGGCGGCCCAGCGCAGGCATTCCACTTCACGCTTGGACAGGCGGCAATCGCTCGGGATCCACTGCTGCGTACGCATCGTGCTGACGTAGCTGGCGACGAAGCGGCGGGTAAGCGCGCCGAGGAAATCGCCGTGTTCGGCGAAGACATTCGAGAGGTCGTCGATGGTCTTGTCTGCCGGCACGAAGCTGGCGGCGGCGATCTGGCCGAACGAGAGGTGCGAGGGGATCACGATCATCGAGCGTGCCTTGCTGAACTTGTGGAACTCCGAAAAGTTCAGGTCCTCAAGGTAGTTGTTGCGCGCGACCGTGAACGCCCCGTGCGCGTTGCACCAGAAAGGCTCGCTTTCATAGCGCGTGGCGCGCGGGAAGGGAGAGGACAGCGCCAGCGTGCCGTTCTCCCACCATCGCTCACCATCGGCGGTCCAGCCGAAGATATCCGCGTTGATGATCTTCCCGTCCGCATCGAGCATCTGCTCCTTCGACGAGATGTCAGGGCAGACCGCGATTCGCAGGTCCAGTTTCAAGGCAACGTCGCGAATGGCAATTGCGGCGGGCCGCACATCTTCAACGGCCCGAATCGTCACCTGCTCGAAGGTGGTGTTCGCCCAGTCCATGCTGCATCCTCTGGCCAGTGCCGGTTGGTCCGGTATCCGGTTCGATTCGCATGCTAACCTACTGCGTGCCGTAGCGGAAGCCCCATCCGGAATGGTTCGGAAGTGGGGAGTGCAGGCCACAGTTTGTTGCTGGTTCGGCATGGCCAACGCAAAACGGCACCGGCCTGCCCCCCTGATTGGTGGGGGCGGGCCAGTGCCGCATTGCGCATAAGCGAATCAGATCAGAGCCCGAGGACCTGCTTGGCGATGATCGTCTTCTGCACTTCGTCCGAGCCGCCGAAGATCGTGTAGGCGCGGCCATTGAGGTAGGCCGGCATCGACAGCTGCGCGGCGCGGCTGCCGACATATTCCGGCGCTTCGTTGCCATAGAGCGGGCGCGTGACCGGCAATTGCAGGCCTTCATAGCCGAACAGGTCCACCGCCAGTTCGTCGATCTGCTGCCGCAGGTTCGAGCTTGTCAGCTTGACCAGCGAGGTCTGCGGACCCGCCGGGCGGCCCTTGGCAAGCTCTGCCAGAATGCGCAGTTCGGTCACCTCGAACGCCTGTGCTTCCAGCCGGAGGCGGGCGAGACGTTGCGTGATGTTGGGATCGTGGATCATCGTTCCACCAGAGCCACTTCCGCTGCCGGAGGCTTCCTCCTTGGCCCAGCGTTCGATCCGATCGAGCTTCGCCAGCAACGCCGGCGCCGCGCACGAACCGCCGCGCTCGTTTTCGAGCAGGAACTTGGCGATCGTCCAGCCCTGCCCTTCCTCGCCGATCAGGTTGTCGGCAGGGGTTTCGGCATTGTCGAAGAAGGTGGCGTTCACTTCATGGTCGTTTGCCATCGTGACAATGGGCGAGACGCTGACGCCGGGCTGCTCCATCGGGATCAGCAGGAAGCTGATGCCGCGCTGCTTCTGCACGGTGGGATCGGTGCGAACGAGCGCGAAGATCCAGTTGGCGTGGTGCGCGTGGGTGGTCCAGATCTTGGAGCCATTGACCAGGTACTTGTCGCCCACACGCTCGGCGCGCGTCTTCACCGCCGCAAGGTCGGACCCTGCGCCCGGCTCGGAATAGCCCTGGCACCAGTAATCCTCGCCCGAGATGATGCGCGGCAGGAAGCGCGCCTTCTGCTCCGGCGTACCGAAGTGGCAGATCACCGGGCCGACAAGGCGCAGGCCAAGGATGGGCAGCGAAGGCGCGCCAGCAATCGCGCATTCCTTCTCGAAGATATACTTCTGCGTCGGCGTCCAGCCGGGACCGCCATCCTCGACCGGCCAGGAGGTGGCAAGCCAGCCCTTTTCGGCAAGGATCGTCTGCCATTCGCGGGTAATGTCAGGCTCGGTGAACACGCTTGGCGTGTTGGCTGCGCCTTCGCGCAGGCGGGGGTTGAGCTTATCATCGAGGAACGCGCGGACTTCCTTCTGGAAGGCGAGGTCCTCGGGGGCAAAATCCATATCCATACTCAATACCCCTCAGGCAATCTCACTCATGGCCCAGCGAATGCCGCGCCGCAGTGTCTCGTAATACACCGGATAGTTCCAGCCGCAGCGTTCGGGATGTGTCCAAAAGGGCAGCAACTCAATAACATCGAAGTGACTGCGGCAGTGGCCGAGCGTGTTGTAGAGCACCCCGCCCTTGCCGTGATCGCGCAGGTACAGCACTGGCACGACGACATTGTCGTAGTTCGCCTCGATGAAGCCAGTCGCCTCACCGTTGAAGCGCGTCTGCATCAGGACCTTGATCGGCGCCTTCTGCTTCATGATGTAGAGCTCGTCGATCACGTCGAAATCTTCGAGGCCCTGCGTCAGCGGATGGGTCTTGTCGGCCACTTCGACGCGGAACGGGCCAATCGGCGGGTGCGCCTTGAACTGGGTGCCCAGCACTTCCATCAGGTCGTCGCGCTCTTCGGGGCAATCCACCCCGCCTTCGACGAACTTCAGGATCGAATTGGTGCCATGCAGCGCCAGCCAGCGCCCGCCGCGCTCCAGCCATTCCTTGATCTTCACCGTCTCTTCCGGCGTCGGCAGCACGGTACAGGTGTAAGTGACGAGGAGTTGGCACTGCTCCAGCCGCTCGATGTTGGAAAAGTCCATCGCCACCGTGGTGCGAATCTCGGGATGCTCGGCCAGCAGCTTGAGCACTTCGAGCCGGGCGAAGTCGATATCGTGATACTTGCCTGCGGCCACGAAGTGGGCGTCGATCCGTTTCATTGCATGCACTCCAATAGCCCGGTGCCTTCAGGCTGCGCGGGCGTAATCCAGAATATCACTGGCCGGATCACCGAACAGCTTGGAAAGCAGCACGATCCGTTTGAGCCCGTGGCCAATGCCCAGCTCGTCGCTCATGCCCATGCCGCCGTGCAGCTGGACTGCCTGATGGGCAACCCAGATCGCGTTTTCCGCGACATGCGCCTTGATCGCCGCCATCGGGGCCGCTGGCTGGAGCAGCGCACGCAGAACCGCGGACTGGATGCTTTCCACGCGGGCATAGGCATCGACCATGCGGTGCTGCAGCACCTGGAACCGGCCGAGCGGCTGGCCAAACTGCTCGCGCGTCTTGAGGTATTCGAGCGTATCGGCGAACAGGCGCTGGGCAATGCCGGTCATCTCCGCCGCTGCCATCAGCCGCGCTTCGTCGATCACTGCACCCAGATCAGCGCTCAGCGGGCCTTCCGCCACTGCATCGTGGAACGTCACGATCGCAGCCACGCCGCCATCCGCCACCGGATAGGGCCGCACTTCGACCTCTGCCGCCTTGGCATCGACGACATAGAGCCCGGTCTTTCCGCCGTCCTCAGCCGTCACCACGAACAGGTCCGCCGCGCCGCCGCCCAGCACGAACTGCTTGGTGCCGGAAAGCTTCCCGCCCCGCACCTTCACGCCCTGCGCTTCGAGCACGAAGCGGCGGCCCGGCTCCGCGAACGCGAACGCGGCGATTGTCTCGCCCGCGATCACGCCTTCCAGATGCGCCGACCCCGCCAGCAAGCGCGCGGGCAGGAACCCGCACTCCAGCCACGGCTCCACCGCCTGGGCATGGCCCAGCGCCTGCGCCACGACCGCAAGGTCGCCGTGCGAGCCGGCCATGCCGCCATCGTCTTCGCCGGCAGCAAGGCCGATCAGGCCCAGGTCCGCCAGCTCCTGCCAGCGCGCGCGATCAATGCCGCCGGGAAGAGCGCGCGCCGCACGGCGGGCGGCCACGTCCTGCCCCTGGCAGAAGCGCTCGACCGCTGCCTTGAACAGTTCCTGGTTCTCGTCGAGATCGAAGTTCACGCCGCAGCTTTCTTGTAGGTAATGGGGACAGAGACGAACCCGCGCAGCAGCAGGTTCGGGGAGACGCGAAGTTCCGCACCGTCCTTGATGCGGATATCATCGATCCTGCGCAGCAGCTCGGTGAAGGCGACGGTCATTTCCTTGCGGCTCAGCATGTTGCCCACGCACATGTGGATGCCCTTGCCAAAAGCGAGGTGGGTGCGCGCGTTGGTACGCTCCACATCAAACTTGTCGGGGTCGGGATACTTCGCGGGATCGCGGTTCGCCGCTGCATAGCGCAGCATGACCATCTCGCCCTGCTTGAAGCTCTGCCCGCCCAGTTCGGTATCGCACATCACCAGCCGCCACATGCCCGCAGTCGGCGTATCGAGCCGCAGCACCTCCTCGATCATGTTGCCGATCAGCGCGGGATTGGCGCGGACCTTGGCCTGCTGTTCGGGGTTCTGCGCGAGGTGGACAATGCCGCCAGCCAGCGAGTGCGTGGTCGTCTCGTTGCCGGCCACCATCAGCTGCTGCGCGATCGAAAGAATCTCCGCATCATTGAGCGGGGTTTCACCATCGAGCCGGGCGTTGACGACGTCGGACAGGAGGTCGTCGGTCGGCGTCTCGCGGCGCGCGTCGATCTTCACCTTCAGCTTGCGCTGGAAATCGACGATCTCGTGCGCGCATTCGATCTCACGCTCGCGCGGGATCATGTGGCCGAGACGATCGGCAAAGGCATCGGACCAGCGCTTCACATCGGCGCGCTCGGCTTCGGAAAAGCCCAGCTGCTCGCAGATCACCTGCACCGGCAGACCGACGCTGAACTCCGTCACGAAGTCGCATTCGCCCTTTTCGATGAAGCCATCGATCAGCTTGTTGACCTTGTCGCGAATGCCCGCTTCCAGCGCATTCACGCGGGGCATCGAAAACGCGAGGTTGACCAGCTTGCGGAAGCGCGTGTGGACTGGCGGATCAGCCGTCAGCAGCGTGTTCATCTGCGGCCAGCCCTGCGCCAGAATGTTGCTCACTTCCGGATCTTCAGCCAGCGCGCCCGAAAGCACACCACTGAAATCGTTGGAAAAAACGTCCGGCTTCCCGGCTGCTTCGGAGCACATCTCGTACCCCATCACAACTTTGGTGCCGGTTTCAGGCAGGATCACCACCGGCGAATTGGCATGTGCCCACTGATACAGCGGGAACGGGTTCTGCATCACCTCGGGATCGAGCAGGCTCTTGGTCATTTCATTCATGGCGATCCTGCCCTCTCTTGATTGAATAGCGGTTTGGCACCGTCAAATACCCCGTGCCACGCGCGAAAATGCTAGGTTCAATTGCCCTTGCGGGGAAGACTTTCACGAGTGCACCATGACCCCGCCATCGACCATGATGCCCTGCCCGGTGATGAACCGGGCATCATCCGTGGCCAGGAACACCATCACATCCGCCACGTCTTCCGGCTGGCCGACCCGGCCCAGCGCCGAGCGAGAGGCGTAATAATCCTTCGCGCCGGGCGTATCCTCGAACAGGCCCCGGGTCATGCCCGTGGCGATGGCGCCCGGTTGCACGCAATTCACCGTGATCCCCTGCGGCCCCAGTTCCATCGCCAGCGCGCGGGTCAGCCCCAGCACGGCGTGCTTCGACGTGGTGTAGGCCACCAGCCCCGCGTCGCCATAGCGCGACATGATCGACCCGACATTGACCACGCGCCCCCGCCCCGATGCACCCAACAGCGGCATGAGCGCGCGGGTGAGCTTCATTACCGCGGTCACATTGATGCCCAGCGCCGAATTCCATTGCTCCTCGGTCATCTCGGCAAACGGGCCATTGGGGCAGACGCCCGCGTTGTTGATCAGGATATCGCAGCCGCCCAGCAGGCTTTCCGCTGCCCCCGCAATCGCGGCGATGGAATCCGCATCGCTGACGTCGGCCACCAGCGTATGCGTGCCGACGATGCCTTCGCCCACACGGTCGACACCAAGCACGTGCGCGCCTTCCGCCAGAAGCCGCGCTGCGGCCGCCGCGCCCATGCCCGATGCCGCGCCGGTCACGACGGCGCGCCGCCCCGTCAGATCCTTGCCGCGCGCAATGGCCATGTCAGGCGAACTCCCGCTGAAACTCGGCCATGTCGAAATAGTCGCGCCACTTCGCCACCTTGCCCTCGTCATTGATCTCGAACGTGCCCGAGACGCGGATGGCCCGCCAACGGCCGGCGA
This sequence comes from Novosphingobium sp., assembly GCA_044379435.1. GTDB lineage: Bacteria > Pseudomonadota > Alphaproteobacteria > Sphingomonadales > Sphingomonadaceae > Novosphingobium. The sequence goes on along the minus strand of JBIPOH010000055.1, from coordinate 2,261 downwards.
CGAGGAACTTGTCGGTCCGCTCGGTCAGCACCACGTTGCCGCTAGCCGCGATATGGTGCGTGATCCACTCGGTGCCTTCGATCGGCGGAAACTGCGCCATCAGCGCCTGCACCCCGGCAAGGCCCACGGCAGGCTCCATCGGGATGTTATGCCACACGATGTCGTCTGACATCATGGCGAACGCCGCAGGCGCATCGCCCCGGTTCCATGCATCGATGAATGCTTCGACGATCTCCTGCGGGGTCATCTATGGCTCCTTCTTATGCGCCGTCCATGCCAGCGCGTTGGCAATGATCTGGCGGACAACAGTGTTGGCATAGGTGTGCGGCCCATCGCCGAACTGGCAGTAGACGATCTGCGCACCGCCCGCTTCCTTGGCCCAGGCCACCAGATTGCTGCCAGGCGGGTGGGGCCAATCGGAATTGTCGAACATGCGGCCGGCCACGGCATGGGCAGCGGAATAGAAGTTTTCGGCCACATAATCGTGCTGCGCGCGGATCAGCGGGGTTACGTCGCCCTCGAACACTTCACCGAGATAGAGCTCGTCGTTGACCGGGAAAGTGGCGGGAATGCCTTCCAGCACCGGATGCTCCGCCACCAGTTCGGCCACATAATCCACATCATGGCGATAGCCCGAATCAAGCTTCGCCTCACCGCGCACCGGGCCGGGCTGATAGAGGAAGCGCCCGCCCAGCCATTCGCTCCACTGCGGCCATTGCGCCCAGCCCGCGATGGCGTGGTGCATCATGACTGCGCCGCGCCCGCTGGCGAAGCGCCGCACGATGGCCTCCTTGAAGGCTTGCGACGGCGCTGCGGTCTTCACCGTGCCATCGGCGAAAGTATAGCCTGGCATATCGTAGAACAGCATCGCATCTGCCGTGTCTGCTGCGCCTGCGGCCACGCGCTCCTCGGCCTCGGGGTGGTCGTGGTGGACCACCTGCCAGTCTCCCGGCAGCAGCCCCGCCACGGCATTGAGGAAGGCCGCGAACGGCGCTTCCTCGTAAGGATGCCCACCGGAGAGGACGAGGAGCGTCTTGGCCATCCGATCAGCTCAGCTTCAGGATCATCTTGCCGTCGTTCGAGCCGCTGAACAGCCGCAAGAACGCCGGGAGGGCATTGTCGATGCCCTGATCGATATGCTCGTCGAACACCAGCTTGCCCGTGCTCATCCAGCCCGCCATCGCGGCAATGCCTTCGCCGAAGCGCGGCACATAGTCTGCCACCAGCAGGCCGGTGATCGACGCGCGCTTGACGATCAGCTGCCACACATTGCGCGCGCCCGTCTTCTCGCCCGCATTGTTGTATTCGCTGATCAGGCCGCACAGGCCGATGCGCGCATACATCGCGAGGTTGTTGAGCCCGGCATCGAGAATATCGCCGCCGACATTCTCGAAGATCACGTTGACGCCGTCCGGAGCTGCCGCCGCGATTTCTGCCGAGAGCTGGTCAACATTCTTGCCGCGATAATCGATGGCAACATCGAAGCCGTAGCGCTCCACCAGCCGCTTGCACTTCTCCGGTCCGCCCGCGATGCCGATGACCTTGCTGGCGCCCTTGATCTTGGCGATCTGGCCAACCAGCGAGCCGACCGCGCCGGCTGCGCCCGTGACGAGGACGACATCGCCCGGCTGCGGCTTGCACACTTCAAGATACCCGAAATAGGCCGTCATCCCCACCGCGCCGAGCACCGAGAGGAAGTTCGTGGGCGAAGGCACGATGCTGGGATCAATGGCGGCGCTGAAGCCGCCCGACTGAGAGACCGAGTATTCCTCGATCCCGTTCAGCCCCGAAACCCACTGGCCCACCGGGAAATCGGCGGTCTTGCTTGCCACCACTTCGCCCACGGTGGAGGCGCGCACCGGGGTGCCCAGCGGGATCGGCGGCATGTAGCTTGGTGCATCGTCCATCCAGCCGCGCATGGCAGGATCGAGCGAGGCATAATGGTTGCGGATCAGGAACTGGCCGTCTCCCAGCTCGGGCAGGGGTTCCGAAACAAGGCTGAAGTCTTCGGCCACGGGCGCGCCATTGGGGCGGCGGGCCAGCAGGAAACGGCGGTTTTGCGTCACAGAAAAGCTCCTCGATGGGGGGTCCCCCAAAGTCGTAGAGCCTAGACCCCGCCGCCGCCAAGACGACTGTCATTTTTGCCCATCAATGTGGGACCGCACGCAGCCCTCACTCCCCATTTTAGCAGGTGAATGCGCCCCCCATCGCACCCACATTGCAGGCAGGATAACAAGCGGGCCGTCATCCAGGGCGGCGAC
>JBIPOH010000317.1:0-4107 GCA_044379435.1 Novosphingobium sp. | reverse complement strand
CGCGTTCCATCAGCCGGTGCTGGTGCTGGCCGATCCGCTTGCGCTCGATACGCTCCCCTCGCGCGAAACCCGCGCAGGCTATGCCGAAGTGGTGAAGTACGGTCTTATCGACGACGCCGCGTTCTTCGCCTGGTGTGAGGCGAACGGTCCTGCCTTGCTCGCGGGAAATGCAGCGGCGCGCGAACATGCGATTGCAACAAGCGTTGCCGCAAAGGCGCGCATCGTGGCGGCGGACGAGAAGGAAACGCTGGGCCTGCGCGCGCTGCTCAACCTTGGCCATACCTTCGGACATGCGCTGGAGGCCGAGACGGGCTTTTCCGACCGCCTGCTCCACGGCGAAGGCGTCGCGCTCGGCATGGTGCTGGCAGCGCGCTATTCGGTGCGGCGCGGCCTGATGAACGGGCAGGACGCCGATCGCGTGGCCGCGCATATCGCGGCGGCGGGTCTGCCCGCTTCGATCACCGCGCTGGGGATGGAATGCGATGGCGCGAAGCTTACGGCGCACATGCTTCACGACAAGAAGATGGATGCGGGCACCCTCCCCTTCCTGCTGATGCGCGGGATCGGGCAGACGTTCCTTGCCAAGGACGTGGACCTGGCCGACGTCGCCGCGTTTCTGGATGGTGAACTGGCGAGGGTCTAGAACAGCCGCGCGCCGTTCGGCACTTTGGCGTCCGGCGCGAAGAGCACCACGCGGCCCTCTCCGTCCGGGAAACCCACTGTCAGCACTTCGGACATGAACTTGCCGATCTGGCGCGGCGGGAAATTGACCACCGCCGCGACTTGCCGCCCGACCAGCTCTTCCGGCGTATAGTGCGCCGCAATCTGCGCGCTCGAACGCTTCACGCCGATGCCCGCCCCGAAGTCGATAGCCAGCTTCAGGCTCGGCTTGCGCGCTTCGGGATAGGCCTCAGCGCTCACGATCGTGCCCATGCGGATATCGACCTTGAGGAAATCCTCAAAGCCGATGGTATCCGCCGCAGGGGCCGCAGGATCGTGTTCGAGGTGCATCGCTTGCGCCCGATTACTGGCCCGTGATTACTGACCTTTAAACTCGGCCTTGCGCTTTTCGAGGAAGGCCTTGATCCCTTCCTTGGAATCGGCGCTGTCGCCGGCTTTCCACTGGCCTTCGGCTTCGATGAGCAGAGCTGCGGGGAGATCGGTTTCCAGCGCGCGCGCCAGGTTCTGGCGCATCACGCCCAGCGCCACGGTGGGGCCATTGGCGAGCCTTGTCGCCAGTGCCATCGCCTCGTCCGCCAGCACGGCATCGTCCACCGCCTTGTAGATCATGCCCCATTCCTCGGCCTTTTCGGCGCTCACGCGTTCGCCCAGCATCATCATCTGCGTGGCGCGCGGCTTGCCGATCAGACGCGGCAGGATCCAGCTCGATCCGCCATCGGGAACCAGCCCGATATTGACGAACGCCTGCAGGAAATAGGCGCTCTTTGCGGCAATCACGAAGTCGCCCATCAGCGCGATGGAGCAGCCGACCCCGGCTGCCACGCCATTGACGGCCGTGATGACTGGCACCGAAAGCCGCGAAAGCTTGGCAATCATCGGGTTGTAGCTTTCGGTCAGCGCCTTGTAGCTGCCCGCGCCGCCTGCAACGCTGCGCTTGCCCGTGGCCGCCAGATCCGCGCCCGAACAGAACGCGCGTCCCTCGCCCGTGATGAGCACGCAGCGCGCGCCTTCGAGATCATAGAGTGCATCGCCGATTTCGACTGCCATGTTGGGCGGGCAGGCGTTCAGGCGCTCGGGCCGGTTGAGCACGATGCGGCGTACATTGCCGACATTTTCGACGCGGATGGTTTCGTAGGACATCGCTCTTCCCCTTAATCGCTCGGTTAAGGGCATGGCTAAGCGAGCCTTGCGGCCTTGGCAAGCAGGTTCGCCGCCCCCTCGCAAAAGCGCCAAGGTTATCCGGCCAAGGGACCTGAATGTGCCTGCGCAAACGCGGCGGCCGCGCCGAACAGGCCGGGCTGCGGGTGCGTGATGAGCTTTACCGGCAAGGCTGCCATCAGCCCCTCAAACCGGCCCTTCGCGCAGAACCGCTGGGCAAAGCCCGAACGCACGAGCGTATCCTTGATGCGCAGGCCAAGGCCGCCCGCCATGACCAGCGCGCTCGCCCCGTGCGCCAACGCCAGATCGCCCGCTACGCTGCCAAGCGAGAGGCAGAACCTGTCCACTGCCGCGGCAGCAAGGCTGTCTTCGCCGCTCGCGCCAAGCGTCCACAGTTCCTTGTCCGTCAGCGAAACGATGGCCCGGCCTTCGATCTGCGCCAGCGTTTCGTAGATATCGACGATGCCCGGCCCTGCCACGACCCGTTCCACCGAAACGCGGCGATAGCGGCTGCGCAGGCGGGCGAGGATGGCGTCCTCGATCCCGTCGAGCGGCGCATAGTCGATATGTCCGCCCTCGGTGGGCTGCACGTGATAGCCGCCGCCTTGCTGGCGCCACAGTTGCGCCACGCCGAGCCCGGTGCCGGGGCCAACGACGCTGATCGTGCCTTGCACCGGCAGCGGCGCATCAGGGCCGCACAGATGGATGAAATGCGTCGCGTCCGCCTGCGCCACGGCATGGGCGACGGCGGCGAAATCGTTGACCACGACATAGGCTGGCGCGCCGAGCTTTTCGGGGATCAGCGCAGGCCGGATGATCCACGGGTTGTTGGTGAAGCGGATCAGTTCGCCGCCCACCGGCCCTGCTACGGCAATGGCCACGGCAGGGGGCAGGTGGCCGCCGGAAAGCCGCGCGAACTCCTCCCACGCCAGCTGGAAGCTGGGATGATCGGCGGTCTTGAGCGTCACCGCCTCGCCCAGATGGACGACGCGCCCGCCCGAGACTTCGGCCAACGCAAAGCGGGCATGGGTTCCGCCGATATCGACTGCGACCAGTTGCATGTGCCCGTCCTCTCCCGCTTCTGTTGTACTTATGGTTTCAAAGCCCGCCCAGCGCCAGCATCGCCGAACCGCCGCGTTCTGCGGGATCGGCAAAGTGGCGCATCATCGCAAACAGCTCGCGGCCCACGCCCATCTCTTCGGCAGGCGCCTCCGCAGGCGCGCGCGCGGCCCATTCCGCCGCATCGACCAGCGCGGTCAGTTCGCCGCTCTCAGCGCAGACGCGCACCACGTCGCCGTCCCTGAGCAACGCCAGCGCGCCGCCCTTCTTCGCCTCGGGGGAGATGTGGATTGCCGCCGGAACCTTGCCCGATGCGCCCGACATGCGCCCATCGGTGACGAGTGCGATGCGAAAACCCCGGTCCTGCAGCACGCCAAGCGAAGGCGTCAGCTTGTGCAGTTCTGGCATGCCATTGGCCGCCGGGCCCTGAAAGCGCACAACCACGACCACATCGCGCTCAAGCTCGCCCGCCTTGAACGCGGTGATCACATCGTTCTGATCGGAAAAAACGCGGCAAGGCGCCTCGATCGTCCAGCGGGTGCGGTCGACCGCGCTCACCTTGATCGTGCCGCGGCCCAGATTGCCATGCACGAGCCGCAGCCCGCCCTCGGGCTGAAACGGTTCGGCCACGCCGCGCAGCATGGACGGGTTCAGGCTTTCGCGCGGGGCGGGCTGCCATTGCAGCGCATCGCCTTCCAGCACCGGCTGCTGCGCGCCATCGAGGAGCGAGCTCCCGTAGACCGTGCGAATGTCGCCATGCGCAAGGCCCGCTTCCACCAGCTCGCGGATCACGAAAGGCATCCCGCCCGCGTCGGCAAAGCCGTTCACATCGCCCGAACCGTTGGGATAGATGCTGGCAATCAGCGGCACTGCGCGAGACAATTCATCCATATCGTCCCAATCGATCTGCACCCCGGCTGCGCGCGCGATGGCGGGCAAGTGGATCACGTGGTTGGTCGAACCGCCCGTGGCCAGCAGGCCGACAATGGCGTTCACGATGGCCTTTTCGTCCACGCAATGCCCCAGCGGGCGGTAGTCGTCGCCGTCCCACGTGATCTCGGTCACGCGGTGCACGGCAGCGCGCGTCAGTTCCTGCCGCAGTTTCTGGCCCGGCTGCACAAAGCTTGCGCCCGGCATGTGCAGGCCCATCATTTCCATCATCATCTGGTTGGAATTGGCGGTGCCATAGAACGTGCAGGTGCCCGCCGA
>JBIPOH010000316.1:0-4111 GCA_044379435.1 Novosphingobium sp. | reverse complement strand
CGGAAGTGCTGCCCCATGAGTTCGATGGTGGTCGAGGACGACGGCTGCCAGGTCAGCGACCCGCGGATGCCGTACATGTCGCGGTCGTCGATCTTGCTGTTGTCGAACAGGTTGGTCGTGTAGCCGTCTCGCTTCAGATAGAAGCCCGCCGCGCGCACCGCCAGCGTGTCGCTCAGCGGCACGTTGATCATGCCGCGCACGCGCACCGAGTTGTAGTTGCCGTATTCGGCATCGCCAGCAGCGGCAAACCCGTTGAGATCGGCCTTCGCGGTGCGGAAGTTGACCACGCCCGAGGTCGCGTTGCGGCCGAACAGCGTGCCCTGCGGGCCGCGCAGCACTTCGACCTGCTGCAGATCGTAGAATTCACCTTCGAACAGGCGCGAGGCGAACAGCGGCGCGTCGTTGATGTGAATGGCGGTCGCGCTGTCGCAGGTCACGCCGGTGCAAAGGTCACCGATGCCGCGAATGGTGAAGCTCGACGAGGTGAAGTTCGTCTTGGTGAAGGTGATGTTGGGCAGCGAGAGCTGGAGATCCGAAGGGTTGCGGATCTGCTGCTTGTCGAGATTTTCCTTCGTGAAGGCGCTGATCGCGATCGGCACCTGCTGGAGGCGCTGCGACTGGCGCTGCGCGGTCACGATGATTTCCTGAACGTCGGGCATGGTATCTGCGCCGGCACTCTGGGCACTCTGCGCGAACGACGGCGAAGCAACGGCTGCTGCGCACACACCTGCCAGCAGGGTAAGTTTGCCCCTCATATCAATATCCTCTCTCTTCAGCGGCGCCCATCATTTTTGGGGGTCGACCTTCTGGCCCTAGAACAGAACAGGCCAGAAGCGTTGTCAACCGCTCAATTAAATTTTGCCCTTTCCGTAACGGCATGTGGCAGCGATGTGTGACCCGCCAGCCACCCCCCGCAATGATTTGCCAAAGAAATCCCGAATCACACCGCACTTTTCGCACTGCAATGTGATCCTGTATCTTGCGCGTCACATTTAGATGTGAGAGAGGCATGGCATGTCCAGTGAACTCATCGATCGCATCAGCCGCCTCGTCATCGAAGGCGGTATGTCCCGCTCGGGCCTCGCCCGTGCGGCGGGGCTCCACGCCAACACCTTGCGCGATGCAGGCCTGCCGGGGTGGAACCCGACCGCTGACACGCTGGCCAAGCTGGAGCGTGTGCTCAGCGAAAACGACGACACCCCGGCGCTCGTGCCCATCGAGGAAATCATCGACGAAGCGCGCAACGGGCGCATGTTCATTCTGGTCGACGACGAGGACCGCGAGAACGAAGGCGATCTGGTGATCCCCGCGCAGATGGCGACCCCTGATGCGATCAATTTCATGGCCACCCACGGCCGCGGCCTGATCTGCCTCACCCTCACCCGTTCGCGCACCGAGCAGCTCGGGCTCGAACTCATGGCCCGCAACAACGGCACGCGCCACGAAACCGCCTTCACCGTCTCGATCGAGGCGCGCGAGGGCGTGACCACCGGCATTTCCGCCGCAGACCGCGCGCGCACCGTGGCCGTGGCCATCGATGCCTCCAAGACGAAGGACGACATCGTCACCCCCGGACACGTGTTCCCGCTGATCGCCCGCGATGGCGGCGTGCTGGTGCGCGCCGGGCACACCGAAGCCGCGGTCGATATCTCGCGCCTTGCCGGGCTCAATCCCTCGGGCGTGATCTGCGAGATCATGAAGGACGATGGCACGATGGCGCGGATGGACGATCTCGTCCCCTTCGCGCGCCGCCACGGCCTCAAGATGGGCACAATTCGCGATCTCATCGAATATCGCCGCCGCCACGATCACCTCGTCGAATGCATCGACCAGCAGCCGTTCCATTCGGACTACGGCGGCGACTGGACGATCCGCACCTATCGCAACAAGGTCGATGGCGTCGTCCACCTCGTCCTGCAAAAGGGCGGGGTGCAGCCCGATCAGCCGACGCTGGTGCGCATGCACGGCATCTCGATCCTTTCGGACGTGCTGGGCCAGCCCGGCCCGCGCAAGCGCAGCCTGCAGCGCGCGATGAGCGAGATCGGCAAGGCCGGCGCGGGCGTCATCGTGCTGCTCATGCCCGGCGGCAGCGAACACCTGCAGGCCGAGATCGCAGGCCGCACCGGCGACATGGACTTGCGCAGCTATGGCATCGGCGCCCAGATTCTGGCCGATCTTGGCATCCACGACATGATCCTGCTGACCAATTCGCATCGCAACATCGTTGCCATCGAAGGCTACGGCCTCAACATCGTCGGCGAACAGCCGATCACGGCGGAGTAAGCGCGCATGGCACGGTTCCTGATTGTCGAAGCCCGTTTCTACGACCATCTCAACGACATGCTCGTGGCGGGCGCGCGCGCCGCGCTTCAGGCGCAAGGCCATGCCGTTGACGTCATCACCGTCCCCGGCGCGCTGGAAATCCCCGGCGCGATCGTGCTGGCTGACCAGTCGGGTCAGTATGAAGGCTATGTCGCGATCGGCGTCGTCATCCGGGGCGAGACCTATCACTTCGAAATCGTGGCGGGCGAAAGCGCGCGCGGCGTGATGGCGCTGACGATGGACGGCATGGCGGTCGGCAACGGCATCCTGACGGTCGAGAACGAGGCGCAGGCGCTGGTGCGCGCGGATCCGGCCCAGAAGGACAAGGGCGGCGAAGCGGCCATGGCTGCGCTGGCCCTGCTGGCGCTGCGAACGAAGTATAGCTGATGGCGGGGGCCGGCGCTGATCGCCCAGCCCTTCGCCTCCCCTCAGCCCTCATCTCCCCTCGGCCTTTATCTCTCGGCCAAGATCGCTCCACCACGCCTCATATCCTGCCGGGCGGCGCATAAATTCGACCCCTGGAATCGTTAACATCGGCTTCCTGCAGTTTACGCAAACCTGCGCCTACATTCTTCAAGCCTTTGGTTTTTCGTTCCCGGCTAAAGCCTCCCCTCTCGGCAGATGCTCTCAAGGCATCCGGGCCGCACAAGGGGACAATGACAGTATGAGCATCCGATCGCAAAGCCGCCGCGGCGGCCTGGCCCTGGCTGGTGCGGTAACAGTGGTACTCTTGCTGATCGGCCTTGCGGTGCAGCACATCCGCGTTGGCGGCACCGTGCAGAACCGCATCGATCTCGTCACCGGCTTCACCGCCGATATCCTGCCGCCGCCCCTCTACATCGTTGAACCGGCGCTCAAGGCGCGGCAGGCCATCGACGATCCGGCGCATCTGGCGCAGAACCGGGCCGAGCTTGCCGAACTCGAAAAGCAGTACCGCGTCAGCCTCACCCGCTGGACGGGCGACGACGTCGATTCCGCCCTCGCTGGCGAACTGCGCACCTCCGTCTCCCGCGAAGCCGATGCCTTCTGGCAGGAAGTGAACCAGGCCCTCATCCCCGCGCTCGAACGCGGCGACATGACCGCCGCCGAAGCGAGCAAACGCAGCCTCGATGCCATCTTCGCGCGGGAGCGCGCCGCCATCCTCCTCCTCACCGAGCACGCCACCGCCGCGCGCGACACACTCGTCTCTGCCAGCGCCACGACCGTCTGGACGCTGCTGGCGGTCATGGCCCTCGCGGGTCTTGCCACCGTAGGCCTCATCCTCGCGGCCATGCGCCTGCTGGGCCGCCATGTCCTCGATCCGCTGGCCAGCACCGCTGCCGTGATGAGCGGCATGGCCGCGGGTGATCTGGAAGCAGGCAGCCGCGAAGTTCACCGCGCCGACGAGATCGGCGACATGACCCGCGCCATCGAAGTGTTCCGCAGCGCCGCCATTGGCCAGCGCGAAGATGCCGAAAAGCAGGCCCGCGTGGTCACCACGATGGGCACCGCGCTGGGCCAGTTGGCCGAGGGCGATCTTGTTCACCGCATCGAACCGGCCTTCCCGGCCGAATACGAAGCTCTGCGCGCCGCCTACAACGATGCCGCCGGGCGGCTCGACAGCGTGATTGCCCGCGTTGGCAGCAGCGCGGCCAGCGTCAACAGCGGCGCCGCCGAAATCCGCTCTGCCGCTGCCGATCTTGCCGCGCGCAACCAGAATCAGGCCGCCAGTGTTGAGGAATCGAGTGCGGCGATGAAGCAGGTTGCCGGGCTGGTTTCGGCAACGGCAGGCCGCACCCGCGAAGTCGCG
>JBIPOH010000418.1:0-3030 GCA_044379435.1 Novosphingobium sp. | reverse complement strand
GAATTCCCGCAGGCCGCGCGAACCGCGCTCCTCCGACGTTTCAAGCACCACCTTGACGTTGGCGCCAAGACGGCCGCCGCGCTCCGCGATCACCGCTTCCAGCGCGGCGATATTGAGCGCGTGCTGCCCCTTGTTGTCCGCGGTCCCACGGCCGTACCAGCGACCGTCTTCCCGCGTCAGCCGCCAGGGCATCAAGCCGGCGCGCCACTGCGCATCAAGCCCCCGGACGGTATCGCCGTGGCCATAGAGGAGGACTGTCGGACGCGCCGGATCCTCGATGCGCGACGCCGTCAGGATCGGCCCGAACCCGTCGATCGGATTGCTCGCGATCTGCACCTCGAAGCCGAGCCGAAGCAGCCACGGTTGCATGTGGCGTGCGAGGTACTCGACCAGTGCCGACGCGGCCTCACGCTCCTGGGATGTCGAGGGAACGGCCACAAGCGCGGTGAGACACTGCTCGAAGGCCCCGCTATCGAAATGAGTCAACGCTCGCCCAATAGCGCCTTCGCGGGTACCCATCGGCTTATCGTTTCCAGCCACTGTTACTGCGCGGAAAGATGACCCAGCGCCCAGCCTGGGTCCACCCCCGACCCTACCGGGTATTGGCCGGCGCGGATGACGTGCCACCCGACCCCGGTGCAGTCGCCCCGAGAAGGACAGCGGCAGCCAACGGTAGCAGCGCCGGCGCGAGAGCGGCGAGGCCACCCCCGGCTGTCAGTGCCGGCAGGGCGGGCGGTATCGGGCTCGGCAGTGGCAATACGAGGAAGGAGTTCGGCACGGGTGCGGCATCCGGCGCGCCCCTGGGGGCAATGACGACGGTGGCATCCGCCGGCACGACGACCGATCGAAGGGACTGCGCCGCAGCCGGCTGGGACAGCGCCACGACGATGAGCGCCCAGCGCCATTTGGAGACCGTCATACCCAACCGTATCGCATGCCGCCGCGGATCGGCCACCAAAATTGCAGCGCGGCCGTCACGGCCATTACCGCCCCAGCAGGTGGCGGGCGATGATGACCCGCATGATCTCGTTCGTGCCCTCAAGTATGCGATGCACCCGGAGATCACGAACGATCTTCTCGATGCCGTAGTCGGCCAGGTAGCCATATCCGCCGAGAAGCTGGAGCGCTTCGTCGGCGACGCGCGATCCGGTGTCGGTTGCGAACCGCTTTGCCATGGCGCAGAAGGGCGTTGCATACGCCTCCTGCCGATCGAGTTTTGAACACGCACGCCACAGCAGCGTTCTGGCCGCCTCGAGTTCCGTCGCCATGTCGGCGAGCCGGAATTGCGTAGCCTGGAACTGCGAGACCGCCTGGCCGAAGGCCCGGCGTTCCTGGACATAGGCCAACGCCTTCTCGAGAGCGGATTGCGCCCCACCCAGCGAGCAAGCGCCGATATTCAAACGGCCGCCATCGAGGCCGCTCATCGCAAGTCGGAACCCCTGCCCCTCCGCGCCGAGCAGCGCATCATCCGGCACCTGGACGTTGTCGAACACCACCTGGCGTGTCGGCTGGGCATTCCAGCCCATCTTCTTCTCATTCGCGCCGAAGCTCAGGCCCTTCGCCCCCTTGGGTACGAGCAGCGCGGAAATACCGCCCGCACCCGGACCGCCCGTGCGCGCCATGGTCAGATAGAGGTCCGACACGCCGGCGCCACTGATGAACTGCTTGGTGCCGTTGAGCAGATAGCCCTGGTTGTCGCGTTCGGCCCGCGTGGACAGGGACGCCGCGTCGCTGCCGGCCCCCGGTTCGGTCAGGCAATAGCTGGCGATCTTGTCCATGGTGATCAACGACGGCAGCCAGGTCGCGCGCTGCGCGTCGCTGCCGAAGCGGTCGATCATCCAGGCGACCATGTTGTGGATCGACAGGAAGGCGGAGATCGTCGGGCAGCCGGTGGCCAGCGCCTCGAAAACGACCGCCGCATCCAGTCTTGTCAGGCCGGAGCCGCCCGATTCCTCGCGAACGTAAAGCGCCGCCATGCCGAGGCCAGCAGCCTCGCGCAGCACATCGACGGGCAGGTGACGTCGCTCGTCCCATTCCTGGGCGAAAGGCGCGACCCGTTCCCGCGCGAAAGCCAGCGCGACGTCACGCAATTGGACGGTCGCTTCCGGAAGTTCGAACCCAGGCGCGCTTTCAGCCAGCATGGCGGTTCCTCCGACCCGCACTATAGGCGCGCCGCAATCTGCCGCCAGCGTTCCCGGACCGTTGCGATGTTCCGTGCTTTGATCGGCCCAAAGCCCTTGATGCCTGCGGCGGCCTCGGCCCATTCGCAAATAGTCGCGTGGCTTGAAGGCGACAGCCGCATCAGCATGTCGGTCAGCGTGGATTGGTATTCCTTGATCAGATCGCGCTCCAGGCGCCGCTCCGCGGTATGCCCGAAGGGGTCGAGCATCGTGCCGCGCAGCACCTTACCGTGCTGCAGCATCGCCATCGCCGAGACCACCCAGGGCCCGAACCTGCGCTTTCGCGGCAGTCCGGTATTGGGATCATGGCGCGACAGAAGCGGCGGCGCCAGGTTCATCTCGATCCGTGTCCGCGCTGTGGTCATGCTTGCGACCTTGGCCTGCCATTCCGGTAAACGGTGAAGGCGCGCAACCTCGTACTCGTCCTTGTAGGCCATGAGGCGATGGAACTGCACGGCGACGGATCGGGTCAGTCGCGTCTCGCCGGGCACCCTGCCCTGTTCGGCGTCGCGTACGACAGCGATGAAATCAGCGTAGCGCTTCGCATAGGCTGCGCTCTGATACCCAACGAGGTCTTCGACACAACGGGCAACCAGGCTGTCCAGCGATTCCTCCGCGGCCTCAGTCGCAGCGCGGCCTTCAACCGCGGCCTGGCGACCCAAGGCGAGCGCCAGCAGATTGCGGTCGACCTGGGCCCCATTCATCGTGACGGCGCGTTCCAGGGCCGGCAGCGTGACCGGCACCAGGCCCCGCTGAAAGGCAAAGCCCAGCAGCCACATGTTCAGGAAGATCGAGTCGCCTAGTTCCGCCACAACATCCGACATACCGCGCAGCGGATGCACGGATCTGG
>JBIPOH010000315.1:0-4153 GCA_044379435.1 Novosphingobium sp. | reverse complement strand
ACTTCGCCATCCGGCTGAGCGGCACGAACCCGATCGAAATGGCCGACTTCATGCTCTGATTGCCAAGCAATCAGCAGCAACCGGCGGCCCCGGTGCCTTCCGGCACCGGGGCCGCTTGCGTTGGGTCATGTGCCGGGCGAAAAACTGCGCACGATTTCGATGAAAGAGCGGATCGCAATGCCCTCGACCAGCGGCAGGCGGTCTGCATAAGGCTGGCGATAGCCCGCAAATACGGTGAGCCCTTCCATCGAAGCGGAAATGAACAGAGCGAGATCGAACCGCGCCGCCTCTGACAGGTCGGGGCGCATTGCGGCAATGATCTCGACCAGAGGCGCACGCGCCCTGTCATAGAGTTCGTGCACCCGTTCATGCACAAAGGCATCGTGGTTCGAAAGCGCCCAGAGCTCGGGAAACAGGCGGGTGGTGCGCTTGCTGCCGACATCCTCGATGATCAGGTTGCACAGGCGCACCAACCGCTCCTCCGGCTGCAGATCGGGGGCATGAACGATCGCGCCGAATTCCACTTCATAGCTGTTGATCACCGCGTTGAGCAGTTCCTGGACCAGATCCTCCCGCGTGGGATAGTGATAGGTGAGATTTCCAAGCCGCATGCCGCAAGCTGTCGCAATGCGCCGCATCGACATGGCGCGGTAGCCATCCTCGATCAGGATATGCAGCGCCGTGCGCAGGATCAGTTCACGGGTTTCATAGCCTTTGGCATAGCCGCCTTCGCGCTCCGGCATGAGCAGGTCCGTGACCAGCCTCGGGCTCTGATCCATGGCATGTTCCCATCCGTTTCGGCCCGTCATCCCGGCCCTCTCTGCTGCCAAGGCTACCATTCCGGCAAATTATGTCCATCGTCCGATTTAGGACAGTTGACAATTTTACGGCGATTGCGCCAATTTGCGACCGGGAAGGCGGGGTTGGCCCGTCCTGAAAGGGGATACCAATGCGTTCGATCGCATCCGTTTTCGCATCCATCGGCATGGCTGCGTTGCTGGCGGCACCGGCCGTCGCCGCCGAAAACCGCTTCCCCAAGCCTCTGCCTGAAGAGAGCCTGCCAAGCGTCTCCACGCTTCCCGCGCAGTGGCCGGCCAGCTGGGTCACGGTTCATGATTTCCATTTCAACGCCATTCTCGATGGCCGCGTCGCGGTGGTGGACACGGCCGATCCGGTGCGGCCGCTCAAGGGGCTGGTCCGTGCGGCGCAATTTGCCAATTTCCTCATCGCGAAGGACAAGGGCGAGCTTTATACCGCCGAAACGTTCTATTCGCGCCTCACCCGCGGTGAACGCACCGATGCCATCACCGTGTGGGACATGGCCACGCTGCAGCCCAAGGGCGAGATCGTGCTGCCCGGCGGCAAGCGCCAGCAGTCGGTCACCTATCCGCACCTGTTTCAGCTGACCAATGGCGGCAAGTGGGCGCTGATCGCCAATTTCACCCCTGCCCAGTCGGTCTCGGTGGTCGATCTGGCGGCGCGCAAGGTGCTTGGCGAGATCGATCTGCCGGGCTGCGCACAGATCTACCCGACCGGGGAACGCGGCTTCACCAGCCTTTGCGCCGATGGTTCGCTGTTCAG
The DNA here is from genome assembly GCA_044379435.1 of Novosphingobium sp. GTDB lineage: Bacteria > Pseudomonadota > Alphaproteobacteria > Sphingomonadales > Sphingomonadaceae > Novosphingobium. Next base: position 2,572 of record JBIPOH010000315.1, on the reverse strand, counting down.
CGTGACGCTGGATGCCAGCGGCGCCGCGGCGTCCTCGAAGTCGGTCCTCAAGGTGCAGGACATCGACAACCAGGCGCTGTTCGGCACGCCTGCGATGGTCGGCACCACGGCATGGTTCGTCAGCTTCCACGGCATGATCCAGGGCTTCGATCTTTCGGGCACAGTGGCAAAGCCGATCCCGGGATCGTTCAGCGTGGGCACCGCCGATGGCGGCACGCCCGAGTGGCGCCCCGGCGGCTGGCAGGTCATCAATGCCGATGCTGCGGGCAAGCTCTATGTGCTGATGAGCCCCTATGGCAAGGAAGGCAGCCACAAGGATGGCGGCAGCGAAGTGTGGGTGGTCGATCCGGCGAAGAAGGCGCGCACCTTGCGCATCTCGCTCAAGGGCCAGTCGGTCGCCCTTGCCGTGACCAAGGAAAGCACGCCGCATCTGGTGGTGGCTCAGGCCAGTGGCGCAATTGATATCTATAATGCGGCAACCGGTGAATTCGTGCGCTCGCTTGGCGCTTCCGTTGCGGCCAATCCGATCGTCATTCAGGTTCCGTGATGGCCGCGCTGGTCCTCTTCTGCGCGGGCCTGCTGGCAGCATCGGCGCTGCACAAGGCGCTGGCGCGCGAGCGGCTGGCGCAGGCGGCCGCGCGGCTTGCCGGGGTCGGCGCGGTGCCGGGCCTCTTGCTGCTGGTGCTGGCGGGAACGCTTGAAGTGGTCGCCGCCGCCTGCCTGCTTGCCCCGCCGCTGCGCGAGATCGGCGCAGTGATGGCAGCGCTCGTCTGGGGCGCTTATGCCCTTGCCCTTGCCCGGCGCCGGGGTGAGACGCTGGATTGCGGCTGCGATCTGGCCGCACGCGCCAAGCCTGTCTCCGGGGCGCAAGTGCTGCGCGCAGGCGCCCTCGCTATTCTCGCCGGATGTATCGCGCTCATGCCCGATGCGCCTTTCACGCTCGACGCGCCCTTCGCGGCAGCCGGGCTGCTGGCACTCTACATCGGGGCCAGCGAACTGCTTGCCATCCCCGCGCCCCACTGGAGACATGCATGATGCTGACAAGCCAGATCCTCCTGTGGGCGGCGGTGATCGTTCAGGCCCTGCTGATTGCCGCGCTGGCGCGGCAGGTGGGCGTGCTGCACGAACGGATCGCCCCTGCTGGCGCGCTCACGCTCCACCAGAAGGTTGCGCTGGGCGAAAAGGCCACGCCGATGACGCTGGCAGACATGAACGGCATGCCCGTTGCCATCGGCGGCCAGCGCCAGAGCCGCAGCCAGCTGTTGTTCTTTGCCTCGCCCGATTGCCCGATGTGCAAATCGCTGCTGCCCATCGTGCGCAGCGCCGCGCGCGCCGAGGCGGGCTGGCTCGATATCGTTATTGCTGGTGATGGCGGCAAGCCAGGCTATCTCGGCATGGTCCGCGATCACGGGCTCGATGCGCTGCCGGTCGTTCTGTCCGAAGCACTCGGCCGTGCGTTTGGCGTCTCCAAGCTGCCCTACGCCGTGCTGCTGGACGAGGAAGGCCGCGTGGCTTCGCTCGGCCTCGTCAACAGCCGCGAACATCTCGAAAGCCTGTTCGAGGCCAAGGAACGGGGCGTCGCCTCGATCCAGGAATTTCTTTCCCGCCGCCAAGCGACCCATCAGGAGGCCTGACCCATGGCGCGTTTTGACAAGCTGACCGAAAACCTTGCGCGCGGGATTGCCCGGGGCACATCACGCCGCTCGCTCCTTGCGTTCCTTGGCGCGGGGATGACCGGCGCAGCATCGATCCCGCTGCTGCCAGTGGCCCGCGCGGCCACGCCCGCCCCCGAAGCGCCGCACGGTGCACATGGTGGCGGGGCCTCCCGGCCTGCCATGATGTCTGGCCTCGAACAGGATCCGGGCGATCAGGGCTCCTGCGATTACTGGCGCTACTGCGCGATCGACGGGTTCCTCTGCACCTGCTGCGGCGGCACCGTGAACACCTGCCCGCCGGGTACGGAAATGTCGCCGATCACCTGGATCGGCACTTGCACCAACCCGGCCGATGGCCGCGCCTATGTGATCAGCTACAACGATTGCTGCGGCGTTTCCTCCTGCGGTCAGTGCCTGTGCAACCGCAACGAGGGCGACCGTCCGCAAGTGCGCCCGCAAGCCAACAACGATTACAACTGGTGCCTCGGCTCCGAAAGCTCGATCTACAACTGCTCGGTGGCAGCGGTCATCGGCGTGGCCCTGCCGGAAGCCAAATGATGCGCGCTGCCGCCCTCGCGGTCATGGCAGGCGGCGCTGCGACGCTGCTGGGCAGTTTGGCCCTGCCCGTGCATGCCGCAGCGGATGGCGCGGCAATCTACGCCAAGTGCGCGGCTTGCCACACGCGGACGGGCGCCGGGGTGCCCGGCGTGTTCCCGCCACTGGGCGAGGATTTCCGCGCGAAAGCCGCGAGCGATGCTGGCCGGCGCTATCTGGCGCTGGTGGTCACACGCGGGATCAGCGGTCCGATCAAGGTGGGCGGCAAGCCCTATGCCGGGGTGATGCCCGCGCAGGCCACGCTCGATGATGCCTCGGTCGCCGCCGTGCTAAATCATGTCGGCACCGAGATCGCGAAGACC
>JBIPOH010000314.1:0-4159 GCA_044379435.1 Novosphingobium sp. | reverse complement strand
GAGATCACACCCCGCCCGCCACCAGAGCGCGCCACACCGGAGGCGCATTCTCGTCCTCCAGCGGGTTCCACACCAGCGCCATCCGCGCGCGGGCCTCTGGCTCGGGCACACCAGCAGCGCAGTCGAGCAGGTAAAAGAACGCCGTCACCCGCCAGTTCATGATGCAGTGCACGTGGGTAGCGCCGGGATGCGCGGCGAGCGCTTCGGCCAGTGCCGCGACATGGGCAGGCGTCGGCGCGTCGAAGGGCACCGGGATGTGGGTGTACGCAATCCCCGCAGCCGCCAACAGCGCCGCCTCATCCGCCAGCGCCTCTGGGTGCTCGGCTAGCGCAAGATTGACGACGTGCCGCACGCCGATGGCCGCGAGGCGTACCGGATCATGCGCTTCGAGTTTGCCCGAGGTCGTGATCCCGTCCGCGCGGCGCTGCCAATTGCGGATATCCTCGGGATCGCCGCTCATGGCTTAGCCCTTGGGCGGGGCAGGCAGGTCAATCGCCTGCACTTCGGTACCGATGGTATAGACGCGCACGCCCTTGTCGGTGCCGACGGTCTGAAACTTGTTGGCGGCCCTCGCGATCGGCGCGCGCTCCCACGTTGTGCCGCCGTCCTTCGTGGCAAAGCCCCCTGCGGCCGTGCCGACAAAGCCCACATCCGCGCTGACGAAGCCGATGCCGAACTGGCGCGCGGCCTTGTCCTGCGCGATTTCGATCTCGCGCCATGTCCGCCCGCGATCATCGCTGCGGATCACCAGCTGCGTGGCGCGTTCGGGATCGTAGCTCTGCACCGTGGCGTAGCCGGTGTCGCCGCCCTCGGGAAAGCTGGCCTTCCAGATCAGCTCATAGGCGCGGCCCGAGCGGTAGACTTCCTTCCACGTCTTGCCGCCATCCTCGGTGCGCAGCACCAGCCCCTCGGCCTGTGCAGGATCAGCGTTGGTCGCGGCAAACACAAGGCCGGTGTTCTCATCGAAGAACTTCACGTCGAGGATCATGCCCGCGTGCGCGCTCATATCGATCACGCTCCACGTCTCGCCCCCATCGACCGAGCGTAGCATCCCCGTCGGCCCGCCCACACGCCCGGCGGCGTGGATGATGGTGCGGGGCCGCAACTCGCCCTGATAGATGCGCTTCACCGGCAGGATATCGATCGCGCAGACGCCCTTGATCGTGGCGTCCCCGGTATCGACCGCTTCCCACGTCACCCCGCCATCGCGGGTGCGGTAGAGCGGGGTTTCGTCGGTGACGCCGGGGTAATAGTCCGTGCCGATATTGCCGATGAAGCCGTTCTGGCGGTCAACAAAGCCGACCGCGCGGACGAAGGTGCCGGGGCGGCTCGCGATCTTCTGCCACGTCGCGCCGCCATCCTGGGTGGCGAACAGGTCGCCTGCGCCGGTGCCGTACCAACCATGCTCGGCATCGACGAAGCTGACAGAGTCGCGCTTCCCGCGATATGCCTCGGTGGCGAAGGTGCGCCATTCGCCCGCAGCCGGAGCGGCAGCGACAGGCGCGGCCTCCTCGGCGGCGAGCGGCATGGCATAGGCAAGTGCGGCGATTGCCGCGGCAGTAAGCAGCTTCATGTGGTGCGACCCCTTGTTTGGCTTAGCGGCGAGCGACCTTTCTCCCCGCCTCGATGGCCTTGTCTGCGTTGGCCCGGCTGATGACATAGGCGCGGATCGCTTCGATCTCCTCTTTCGACAGAGAGCCTTTGAAACTCGCCATACCGTTGTTTTTCAGCACGCCGTCATGCACCACCGCGCTCCACGCCGCCGCGCTTTCGAGCGAACCGGCGCGGCGCAGATCGGGCAATACGGTTGAGCCCACCGCGCCCGGCGCATGGCACACTGCGCAGTAACGGCCATATTTCACCTGCCCCACGGCGATCACCTCGGGCGCTGCCGTGCTCGGCGGCGGGTCGAGCGGCAGGTCAGCCAGCGCCGGTTCGGGCGGCAGTTTCGCCGTCCCGCCGATCTTGAACACCAGCAGGCGCGAAATATTGCGCACCGGGGCCTTGCGGTTGATCAGATCGCCATCGACCGACAGCGCATAGGCCCCGCCCCAACCCGCGAGCACCGCGACATATTGTTCGCCATTGACGGTGTAGGTGACAGGCGGCGCGACCACGCCGGTCTGCGCGGCGAAGCTCCACAGCTTCTTGCCATTGGCGGCGTCATAGGCGTTGAACTCGCTGCCCGTGGTGCCTTGGAACACAAGGCCGCCTCCCGTGGCCAGCAAGCCGCCGTTCCACGGTCCCGGATGCTCGACCGTCCAGCGCGCCTTCTGCGCCACCGGGTCCCACGCCACCAGCCGACCCTTGAGCGTACCGGCGACCTCCTTTCGGAAGCCTCCGTCAGACGGCAGTTCCCCTGCCAAGCTGAAGCCGACATTGAAGCCGCGCGCACGGTCAGGCTTCCAATTGGCCTCGGGCGCATACATCATCCCCGCTTCGAAGGCCGGGATGTAAACCAGATTCTCGGTCGGGCTATAGGCCATCGGGTGCCAATTGTGCCCGCCCAGCGGCCCCGGCAACACCAGCGCGGGCTTGCCGGTCTTGTCGATCCGGGTTTCGGGGTTCTCGATCGGGCGGCCGGTCTTGGGATCGACGCCCGTCGCCCAGTTGAGACCGACATAGGGCTTGGCCGAGATGAACTTCCCCGTCTCGCGGTCGATCACATAGAAGAACCCGTTCTTGGGCGCCTGCATCAGCACTTTGCGCGGCTTCCCGTCGATCTCCATGTCGGCGAGCATGATGTGCTGGGTGGCGGTGAAGTCCCACGTCTCCCCGGGCGTGGTCTGGTAGTGCCAGACATACTCGCCGGTCTTGGGCCGGATTGCGACGATGCTGGAGAGGTAGAGATTGTCCCCCTCCCCCGTCCCGTCCTTGCCAGGCGAGCGGTAGGCGCGGTTCCACGGAGAGCCGTTGCCCACCCCGATATAGAGCAGATCAAGCTCGGGATCATAGGCCATCGAATCCCACACCGTGCCGCCGCCGCCAATCGCATCATTGGCGCCCAGCACGTCCATGTTCCACGTTTCCGCGGCCTTCTGGAGATAGGCGGGCTGATCCCCCCCGTCCTTAGCGCCATCGCCGCCTTCGGGCACGGTATAGAACTTCCACAATTGCTCGCCGCTGCCGGCATCATAGGCCGCAACAAAGCCGCGCACGCCGAACTCGGCCCCGCCATTCCCGATGATCACCTTGCCATCGATGACGCGCGGCGCGCCGGTGATGGTGTAGCTCTTGGATTGGTCGACCGTGACCTTCTCCCAGGCGACCTTGCCCGTCTCGCGGTCGAGCGCGATCAGGCGGCCATCCAGCGTACCGAAGAACAGCTTGTCGCCCCATGCCGCCAGCCCGCGGTTCACCACATCGCAGCAGGCCTTCACGGCGGTTTCGCCCGGAACCTCCGGGTCATACTCCCACAGCTTGGCGCCGGTGGTCGCGTCAAACGCCTTCACCTTGCTCCACGCGGTGGTGAGGTAGAGCTTGCCGTCGATCACCAGCGGGGTCGCCTCCTGACCGCGCCCGGTGTCCATATCGGCATACCAGGCCAGGCCGAGCTGGCCGACATTTTCGCGGTTGACCCCATCCAGCGGCGAAAAGCGCTGTTCGGAATAGGTGCGCCCATGGCTCACCCAGTTGGCCGAATCGCCATCCGCGCCGACCAGCACGGCAGACGTGATGCGCCCCTCCTCACCTCCGTCAGCTCCGCCGAAAATCTGGCTGCAATTGGCCAGCGTGCCGGTCGACAGCAATAATGCTGCGCCCAGCGTCCACCGCTTCAGGTCCATCGATCCCACTCTCCCTGTTTTCTTTTGCCACCTATGTTGCCCACACAATCAGCGCTTGTCCATGCCCGCCGCTCCTGCCTATCTGTCGCCATGGCGGGGGCCGCAGGAGAGATTGCAATGTGCGAAGAAAGCAAGCTGGCCGAATGGGCCAGAGCCACGATCAGCCGCCGCCAGTTCGGCGCCTTGACCGGAGCAGCCGCGCTGGCCGCCTGCGCCTCGGGTGAAGCCGAAAGCGTGGCGCAAAACCCGCTCCCCGGACTCAAGGAGCGCGGGGTCAATTTCGCAACCGCCGATGGCACGCTGGACGGGTTCTTCGTCCAGCCCGAAAGCGGCACCCACCCCGCGGTGATCCTGTGGCCCGACATCGCCAGCAT
>JBIPOH010000313.1:0-4165 GCA_044379435.1 Novosphingobium sp. | reverse complement strand
TGCTCAGCCGCATCGGCCTCGATTATGCGGCCGTGGGGAACCACGAATTCGACCGGGGTACGCGCGAACTGCTGCGGATGCAGGCGGGCGGCTGCGAGAAGCTGACCCAGCGCGAGCCATGCCAGCTTGAGCGCTTCGGCGGCGCGCGGTTTGGCTATCTGGCGGCCAGCACGCTCACCCCATCGGGCGCGCCGCTGTTTCCTGCCAGTGCGATCCGCACCTTCGGCACCGGGGCGCAGCAAGTGAAAGTGGGTGTGATCGGGCTGACGCTGAAAGGCACGCCCACGCTGGTCAATCCCGCGGGAATAGCGGGCCTGACCTTCGCCGACGAGGCCGACACGATCAACGCCGAAGTGCCCCGGCTGAAAGCGCAAGGGGCCGATGCGGTGATCGTGCTGATCCACGAGGGTGGCCGAACGAACGGTGCTCCTGATCCCGATGGCTGCGCAGGGTTCGATGGGGCAATCCTGCCGATCCTCAGCCGCCTTGCGCCCGGAGTCAGTGCCGCCGTGGATCTGGTCGTTTCGGGCCACACCCATGCCGACTATATCTGCGAGATACCCACTGCCGATCCAGCCCGCCCGGTGCTGATCACCAGCGCGGGCCAATATGGCAAGGAACTGACCGAGATCACGCTGACCATCGATCCGGCTCTCCACCGCGTCACCGCGCACAGCGCACGCAATCTGATCGTGCAGTCCCAGCCGTTCACGTCGGCAAGAGGTCCGATCGCGCCCTCGTCACTGGTGCCGCAATACGAACCGCGCGCCGATATCGCCGCCTATGTCCAGCGCTATGTCGATGCAGCCAAGGTCTTTGCAACACGGCCGGTGGGCAAGCTGGGGGGGCCGGCTGCGAAGGGGGAAGGGCCCACGGGCGGGCCGATGGGCAATCTGATCGCCGATGCGCAGCTTTTCGCCACACGTTCGGTTGGCGCCCAGATCGCCCTGATGAACCCGTTCGGTATTCGCGCCGCGCTGGTGCCTGCTGCCGATGGCACGGTCACCTTCGGTGATATCTATCTGGCGCAGCCTTTCGGCGGCGCGCTGATCACCCAGACCATGACCGGCGCCGAAGTAAAAGCGGTGCTGGAGCAAGGCTTCGATGATGTCGGCCCGGATCAGGCCCTCGCACCATCAGCCGGGTTTGCCTACCGGATCGACCTCCGCCAGCCCCCAGGCAGCCGGATCGTATCGCTTACGCTGGACGGCAACCCGCTTGATCCGGACGGCAGCTACCGCGTGGCGATGAACAGCTTTCTCGCAATGGGCGGCGATGGGTTCACCGTGTTCAAGGCCGGTCGCAATGCGGTGACAGGGCCGCTCGATATCGAGGCGCTGGAGGCGCTGCTGCGCAGTGCCCCCCGCCTTGAAGTGCCGATGGACCAGCGCGTTACCGCTTCGGCGGCCAGGGAATGAAGCCTGAAGTGCGGCGGACGTATTCGGCATAGTCCGGTCGCCGCTGGACAAGGCCCTTTTCCAGCAGCGGCTTGCCGGACCACCGCGTCAGCGTGAAGGTCAGGAACACCGGCCCGGCCAGCGAAGCCAGCGCCACGGGCATGCCTGCTTCTGCCGCTGCCAGCCAGATGCCCCACCACACGCAGGTATCGCCGAAATAGTTGGGATGGCGGGTATAGCGCCACAGCCCGGTATCCAGAACCTTGCCCTTGCTGGCCGGATCGGCGCGGAAGCGGGTGAGCTGCGCATCGCCGATGGTTTCAAAGCTGAACCCCAGCAGCCACAGCGCAGCGCCCGCCATGGCCAGCGGCCCGATTGCGGCATTGCCGCTGGCCAGCACGCCGAGCTGCGCGGGCAGGCAGGTGACATAGAGCAGCACGGCCTGAACCGCGAAGACTTGCGCCGCCGCGGCGCCATAGCGGCCCGCCTTGCGCGCCTTGCCCAGCATCCGGGCATAGCGCACATCCTCGCCATGCGCGCGCCAGCGGGTGTAGAGGTGCCAGCCCAGCCGTGCGCCCCAAATGAGCGCCATCGCCGCGATCAGGCTGGCGCGCGGGCCTTTGTCTGCCGCCTGCGCCCAGGCCGAAGCCGCCAGCACGGCCATCGCGGCGCCCCACACCGCATCGATGAAGCTCACATCACCGATCTTTGCTGCGGCGCGCGCCAGCAGCGCCATCATCACCGCCAGCGCCAGTGCGTTGATCAGCATCGCTTCCGGTAGGCCTTCAAGCATCGAACATCCTCGCAAAGTCCTTGATTCCGCGCTCCGGGTGCTTGGGCGTCACGCTCTGGTAGATTTCCGCCACCTGCTGCATGTCCGCCTTGTAATCGCCCGTCGGCATGATCGCGGGGCCGAGGCCGCCGATCTTGCGGCCATAGTCCATCAGCCCGACCACCATCGGCACCTGCGCGCCCAGAGCAATATGATAGAACCCCGTGCGCCATTGGGCCACTGCGCTGCGCGTGCCTTCGGGGGCAATGGTCAGAGCGAAATGGTCACGCCGGGCAAATTCGGCGATCATCGCATCCACCACGTTGTGCCGGGCCGAACGATCAACCGAAATGCCGCCCATGTCGCGCATGAAACCGCCCATCGGCCAGCGAAACAGGCTGTCCTTGGCCATGAAATGCGCATCGATCCCCAGTTCGTTCACCAGCCCGAGGAAATAGACGAAATCCCAGTTCGAGGTATGCGGCGCAGCGATGATGACATAGCGCCCGCCCGGCGGCGGCGTACCGACCGCTTTCCAGCCCTGCATCCTGTAGAAACCCAGCAGCGCGCGTTTCACCAAGCGCGAGGACAGACTCGCCCCCCTGCCGCCCGGACCGCTGTCCAGCATCCCTTCGCCCATTCATCTTTCTCCCTGACCCAAAGGTCTAGCGAGAACGAATCGTCTTGTCGAAGGGAACGCGGCGCGCCGGATTGCCCCTTCAGGCTGCGCTTTTTGCTAGCGTTGACTATAATAAGCATAGTTATTATCATCAGGGCATGCAAAACAATATCGCGTTCCTCACGTCAGACGTCAGCCGCCTGCTGCGCAAGCGCTTCGACGTGGTCAGCCGCCGGTTTGGCGTCACCGGGCCGCAGTGGCGCATGCTGGCCGCGCTGCGCCGCACGCCGGGGATCAACCAGGGCGCACTGGCGCAGTGGCTGGAAGTGGAGGCGATCACGGCTGGCCGCATGATCGACCGGCTGGAAAAGGCGGGTATGGTCGAGCGCCGCGCCGATCCCAATGATCGCCGGGCCTGGCGCCTGTTCCTCACCGATGCGGCCATTCCGCTGCTTGACGAGCTGTTTGCTTGCGCGACCGACGTGTTCGACGAGGCGCTGCAGGGCTTCGCACCTGCCGAAAGCGCCTTGCTTCTTGCCCTGCTGGAACGCGTGCGGGCCAATCTGCTTGAGGAAAACCCGCCGGAACGGGCCATCGCCGAAGGAGTACGGGCCCATGGCTGAGGCGGATCCCTTCAAACCCGCAGCGGCGGATGTTTCAGCCGTCGAACGCCGCAAGGCGACCCGCGCCAAGCGGTTCCGGCTCGTCACAATGCTGCTCGTGCCCGCGCTGGTCGTGGGCGGCACGCTCGTCTGGTGGTTCGGCAGCCCCGACGAAGTTTCGACCGACAACGCCTATGTGAAGCAGGACATCGTCTCGATCGGCGGCGAAGTGAACGGCCTTGTCGTGGCGGTGAACGTGCGTGAAAACCAGCAGGTCAAGGCGGGTGACGTGCTGTTCCGCATTGATCCTTCTGCGTTCGACGTGGCGATCCGGCAGGCCGATGCGCAAATCGCCGCTGCGCAGGCGAATGTGACCGCGCTCTCCGCCGATGTCGGTGCCAATGCCGCGAATATTGCGGGCGCGCGGGATGATCTTGCTCTCGCCGAAGCGCAGTACGCGCGCGAGAAGGCGCTCTCGGACCGGGGCTTCAACACTCGCGCCCGGATGGACGAGGCGCAGCACGCCGTCGCTTTCGCACGTGATCGGTTGGCTGCGGTCGGTGCCGAAGTGGCAAAGGCCCGCGCGCAGCTCGCAACCGGCGCGCAGGTGCCCGGGCTTAATCCGCAAGTCGCCGCCGCACAGGCCATTCGCGCCAAGGCGGCGCTCGATCTGGCCCGCACCGTGGTCCGTGCGCCAGTCGCGGGCCGCGTCACGCAGGTTAATCGCCTGCAAGTCGGCCAGATGGTGTTCACCGGCGTGCCGATGCTGTCCATC
>JBIPOH010000312.1:0-4166 GCA_044379435.1 Novosphingobium sp. | reverse complement strand
GCCACGCTCAAGCGGCAACTGCGCGATTCCATGGCCGCCGTCACCTATGATTGGGCGCAGACCAGCGGCGGGCTTGACCAGCTCAAATTTGCACAGGCCATGCGCGTGCTGATCGCATCCGCCGAACACGTCGTCCAGAAGTAAGGGGGAAAGCCGATGACACACGCAGCCTCGCGCCGCGAGTTCCTTCGCCGGGCGTCCGCCTTTGCCGCCGCCGGTATCGCCTCACCTTATGCAATGGGGTTTGCCGGGATTGCAGCGGCCTCAGCGCAGAGCGCAGCGGATTACAAAGCGCTCGTCTATGTCTCGCTCAGCGGCGGCAACGACCAGTTGAGCAGCTTTGTGCCCTATGACAGCGTTTCCTACGCCCGCTACGCGAAAGTGCGCAAGGACCTCGCACTTGAACGGTCAACCCTGCTCCCCCTCACCGCGCCCAGCGCGCAAGGCGGGCGGGAAATTGCCCTGAGCCCGCAGATGGGCGGTATTCAGCGGCTCTACAATGCCGGCCGCATCGCGATCGTCCCCAACGTCGGGCCGCTGCTCCAGCCCACCACGCGGGCCGATATCGATACGGGCCGGGCGAAGCTGCCCCGGCTGCTGGCCTCTCATTTCGACCAGACCAATATGTGGGAAGGCCTCAACGAGGCGAGCGAATATGGCTGGGGCGGACGGATGGCCGACATCTTTGCGTCCACGAATTCCCAGCCGACAATGACGACCATCTCGGCGGTGGGGCACTCGCGTTTCGGGATGGGCGTCCGCACATCGGCGTTTACCGTAGCGGACTATGGCGTACCCCAACCCTATTTCGAAACCGGGACGCCATTCGAGCAAGCCGTGACAGGATCGGCCAGACGGACCAACCTGCTCGAGAAAGCCTATGCGCAGGCCCATGAAAGGCTGCGCGATGTATCGGGCGTCATGAGCCGCGCAATCCTGCCGGATGAGACATTTGCCAGAACGCCCGGCCAGGGTGCGAACGAGCTGGCCAATGGCCTGCGCACCATTGCCCGGCTGATTGGCGCAAGCGGCGTGATCGGCGCCCGGCGCCAGGTGTTCTACGTCGAACTGGGTGGATTCGACACCCACAGCGACCAGAAGACCCTGCATCCGCAGCTGATGAAAAAGCTCAATGAAGCGCTGGTCTTCTTTGATTCCATGCTCGGCAAGATCGGGATGCGCGACAATGTCACGCTGTTCACATCATCCGAATTTGGCCGCAACTTCGTGCCCAATGGTGATGGCACCGATCACGGCTGGGGCGGGCATCATCTCGTGATGGGCGGCGCGGTCAAGGGCGGGAACATCTATGGCAGGTTGCCATCGGTCAGCGTCAATGGTTCGGACACCGCCTGGTATGGCGGCCCGCTGCTGCCAACCACCTCGGCCTCGCAATATGCGGCAACCCTGGGCAAGTGGATGGGCATCAGCAACAGCGCGCTGGGCGATATCCTGCCTGATCTGGGCCGCTTCAGCACGAGCGATCTGGGCTTCATGAGCTAGAACGAGCCCGTGCCGTGACGGGCCGGGAAGTGCGCTAGATTACGACGATATCCGCGGCGACCAGCGCGGTGCCGGGCGCGAGGAGCGCGATCAGCACGGCGGCATCCTCGCCGGTGCCGTCGCTGTCGAACCACAGCTTGCCGCTGGCCGCTTCGTAGATCAGCCGGTCTGCTGCGTCGAGCGCGGCAGTGCCCGCCACGAACGCGGAAACCGCCAGCGGCCCGAGGCGCATTTCGTTGAAGGCGGCGGAAACCAGCGCGATCTGATCGGTGCCGCTCAGGAAATCGGTAACCTGATCGGCATCGGCGTCGCTCGCGAAGGCGGAGAAGCGGAACACATCGCCCCCGGTCCCGCCGATGAGCTTGTCTGCGCCCAAGCCGCCATCGAGCGTATCGGCGCTGCCAAGGCCGCTCAATGTATTGGCACCGGCATTGCCGATCAGCGTGTTGGCCGCGCTGTTGCCGGTGCCATTGATCGCGGCGCTGCCGGTGAGCGCCAGCGTTTCGACCGATACACCCGCCAGATTGAACGAGGCCGAACTGTAGACGATATCGGTGCCGCCGCCGCTGACTTCGGTGGTCCTGTCGGCGCTGTTGTCCACGAAGAAGGTATCGTCGCCATCGCCGCCGATCATCGTATCGGCGCCCTTGCCGCCATCGAGCATGTCGTGGCCGCCCAGCCCGGTCAGCATATTGGCGGCATCGTTGCCCACCAGCGTGTTGGCCAGATCGTTGCCGGTGGCGTTGATCGCGGCCAGCCCGGCAAGGCGCAGCACCTCGACATCGCTGCCGACGAGCGAGAATGTGGCGCTGGCGAACACGGTGTCGGTGCCTTCGCCCGCGGCTTCGACCACGACATCGAGCGTATTGTCGACCTGATAGACGTCATCGCCGGTGCCGCCGACCATCCAGTCCGCGCCGCCGCCGCCATCCAGCACATCGCTGCCGCCAAGCCCGGTGAGCGTGTTGGCCGCGCCATTGCCGATCAAGGTGTTGGCCTGGCTGTTGCCCGCCGCATCGATGGCCCCGGCGCCGGTCAGCTGCAACGTTTCGACATAGGTCTCCGCAAGCGTGAAGCTCACCCCGGCAAGGATGCGGTCCGTCCCCTCGCCGGATCGTTCGACCACGCGGTCCGCCGCATTGTCGACCACGTAAGTATCATCGCCCGCGCCGCCCAGCATCCGGTCCGCGCCGCCCTGCCCGTCGAGCACATTGGCCGCGCCGTTGCCATAGAGCGCATTGGCCTGGCTGTTGCCCACCGCGTTGATCGCAGCCACGCCCATCAACCGCAGCGTCTCGACAAACGTGCCGCCCAAGCCATAGCTCACGAAGCTCTGGATCGTATCGGCGCCCTGCCCGGAAAGCTCGATCACTTTGTCGGCGGCGTTGTCGACGATGAAGAGATCATCGCCCATGCCGCCCGCCATCGTATCGGCACCCTGATCGCCATCGATCACATCGTGGCCGCCAAGGCCGGTCAGCACGTTGGCCCCGGTGTTGCCATAGAGCGTGTTGGCCAGATCATTGCCGGTTCCATCGATCGCGGCAGAGCCCAGAAGGCGCAGGATCTCGGCAAAGCCGCCCGCAAGGCTGAAGGTCACGGTGCTGCGCACGGCGTCGTAGCCCTCGCCGTCCAGTTCGGTCACCATGTCGGCGATGTTGTCGACACTGTAGCTGTCATCGCCAGAGCCGCCGATCATCGTATCGGCACCGGACCCGCCGCTGATCGCATCATTGCCGCCCAGCCCGGTGAGCACGTTGGCGCCCGAATTGCCGAACAGGAAATTGCCCTGCGCATTGCCGGTGGCGTTGATGTTGCCCGATCCGGTAAGGCGCAGCGTTTCCACGAAAGTGCCGGCAAGCCCGAAGCTGACCGCGCTGTGCACCGTGTCATCGCCTTCGCCAAACAGTTCGACCACCTTGTCGGCGGTATTGTCGACGATGAAGAGATCATCGCCGCTGCCGCCGCTCATCGTGTCGGCGCCCTTGCCGCCATTCAGCACATCGTGCCCGCCCCGCCCCTCAAGCGTGTTGGCGCTGGTGTTGCCCAGCAGCGTGTTGGCAAGGCCATTGCCGGTGCCGCCAATCGCTCCGGTGCCGGTGAGCGTCAGATTCTCGAACTGATCCGCGAGGACAAAGGCGATATCGGTGCGCACCGTATCCGTGCCGCCGCCCGGCTCCTCCACCAGCTGTTCGGTGCCGGTGCGCACGATATAGGTGTCGTCGTCCGCACCGCCTTCAAGCCTGTCGAACTGGCCCGCACCAAGCCCGCCGGTGCCGCCATCGAGGGTATCGCGGCCACCGCCGCCGGACAGGATATCCGCGCCTGCACCGCCGAGGATCGTGTCGGCCAGCCCGGCACCGGTGATCACATCGGCGCCCGCGCCTCCGCGGATCTCGGTTTCCTCCATGCGGACCAGCGCCAGCGTCTCGCCAAGCGTGACATAGGCGCCGAGCGGAAAATCGAACTGGTCTTCCAGCGTGAGCGTGATGGCGGCTGTCGCAGCGGAGAGATCGAACACCGCCTTGTCGGTGCCCGTTCCGCCATCGAAATAGCCCCTGATCCCGGTGAAGCCGTTCGCGACGAGGTCTGCCGCCGACTGGGTGACGGCAAGGATCGTGTCATTGTCCGCACCGCCGTCGATGGTATCGCCCGGCCCGGCC
>JBIPOH010000311.1:0-4168 GCA_044379435.1 Novosphingobium sp. | reverse complement strand
AGCGGGGGGACGCTGACAATTACTGGCCCGGTTTCCGGCGGCAGCTTCACGGCGGCAGTGGCGGGCGATGCGCAGCTTGGCGGGATTGCCGCCACGCGCAGCATTCTGGTCGATACTGGCGGCACGGTGCGGCTGGGCGGGGTGTGGCAATCCCCGCTGATCGAACTGCGCGCAAACGATCTCGTGATGCCTTCCGGCGCCGGGCTCGATGCCGGGCTGACGGGCACGATCACGCTGATCTCGCGCAATGCGGATGGCCTGCGCATCGGCGATGGGCTGGATGGCAGCTTCGTGCCGACCACCGGTTTTGCGATCAGCAATGCCGAATGGCGGCGGATCAACAGCGGCTCGGTCAGCGTATTCGGGCGCGATGGGGCAGGGGCAGTCGATCTGCTGATCGGCAATCTGGACGTGACCGGGCCGGACGCTGGCAGCACGATCAATGATCCCGCAGGCACGGTCCGCTTCGCCACCGGCGCTTCGCCCTCCGCGTCGCCCAGTGGCACAATCCGCATCGCCGGGGCTCTTGCGGCGAGAGGTATGCGCGCTGGCAATGCTCTGGTGTTCCGCACCGGCCAGTTCCAGCTGGCTTCTGACACCGGCAGCCTGGCCATGCTGGGCACGGGGGATGCGCTGTCTGGCACGCTGCGGATCGAGGCGGGGGATATCCATGTCGCATCGACTCCGCTGCTGGCGCGCCTTGCCGCCGATCCGTTCTTCGCCGGGGTGGAGCCTGCGCTCGATCAGGAAACCGTGGGTGGCAGCGGCGCGGTTGTCCGGGCTGGTGCACTTGATTTCACCGTCGGGCGCAGTTTCTACATTCAGCGCACGGGCACCGGCACCGATCCGCTGGGCTTCGACGAACCGCTGGACGGCTTCCGGGTGCGTCCGGCCGGCGCGGGCCAGATCGCGGTGATCATCAACGGCACGTTCCGCACGGCCGCCGGTGTGGTGAGCGGGATCGAAGCATGGCGTCAGTTCAAGGATAGCGGCGCGGATATCTCGGGGTTTACCGCCGACAGCCGCCTCAACGGCTGCCTGCTGAGCGCAGCGACCTGCGGGCCGGACGCGCCGGTGATCGGACCTGTTGCCGATCCCGATCCGGGCTTCCGCACGCTGATCGATGTCCTGGAGGAGCCGCCGCTGGATGAAGCGCCCTCCGATCCGGAAAAGCGCGATCCGCCTGTGCAGAGCGCGATAATGCCGCCTGCGATACAGCTGGCAGTGCAGCCGGATGCCTTGTCCGGCCGCATTGACGAGCCGATTGCGGGCAGCGGCAATCCGGCGCTGATCAGCGGCGCTGCGCTTGAAGGGGCAAGGCCATGAAGCGCGCATCGGGCCTGATCACCGCGTTGGCGCTGCTGGGCACTGCGGCGCTACCTGCAGACCTTGCGGCGCGTGCCGAGCCGATCTCGGTGCGCAGCAATTTTCGCATCGGTTCGGCGGGGGTGGTCTGCACGGCTCAGATCGCCTCTCGCGATCCGCGGCTTTCGGGCATGTTTGACCGCGCCTACACGCTTTCGTGCCGCGATGCGGCGGGGCCGGTCGGCACGCTCGTGGCGCTGCGAGGTGCGCTTCCAGTTGATGCCCCGCCGCCGCCGGGCGTGCCTGCCGCCGCCGGACCGGGCCGGGTCTGCGGCGCGGTCGGCCGCGCTGAGATCGATGATCTGGGCGATGTGCGCGCCTTGCTTTGCCGCGATCCGGCCAGCGGGCTTGATTACCGCCGCTATGCCCTTGTCCGCGGGGACACAAGCTATCAGGTAGAGGGCCTTGCCGCCTATGACGCGGCGCTGCGGCTGGCGCTGGCCAGCGTCGTGCAGAACCGCGCGGTGCCGGGCGAGATCAGGGTTGCCACCACCGAAGTGACCGATGCGGCAGCCTTTGCGCGGTTGCAGGCAGGGCTGCTCGATCCGCGCGGCGTGCGCGGTGAGGGGTATCTGCGCAACAATGGCAGCAGCTTTGCGGAAAGCGCGGCGTTCTTTGAAGTGCTGGCGGAAAAGGCGCGCGGGCAAAAGGGCGAACAGGCCGAAATGGCCGAGGCTTCTGCCAATGCGGGGCTGCAACAATCCAACCTTGGCAATTTCGATGCGGCTGCCCGGCTCTTTGCCGAAAGCCAGCGTGCCGCGCTGGCCGGAGATGGCCTCGCCCAGCGGCTGCTGCGCAATTACCGCGCGCTGGATCAGCTCAATCAGCGCCGCCCCGCTGCCGCAGCAGCACAGCTCGCCGTCCCGGTCGATCCGGTCAATGCCGTGTTCGACGGGGCGCGGCTTGCCGATGGCGTGATCAACCTCCCGCTGGCCGAGGCGCTGAACCTGGCGAGCGCCGCAACCCGCCGCATGGGTTCACCCGAACCGGCGCTGACTCGCGCAGAGAAGGCCGAAATCCTCGATGCACAGGCGCAGGCGATCGGCGCGACGGCGGCGCGCATGGCGGGCCGCACCGATGAAGCGCTGCGCGGGTTTGCGGCTGCGCGCGATCGGCTCGCGCTGGTGCGCGGCGGGCAGGTGGCCTCGATCGTGTGGCTCGGGGCCGAGATCGATATCGAAGAGGCCCGGATTGCGGGGGCAGCCGGGCGCAAGGCCGAAGCCGCCGCCGGGTTCGATCGCGCCATTGCCGCGCTGGAAGCGGCCTATCCCGCATCGCCTGCGGTGCTTTCGGCCAAGGCGCGCAAGGCCGGGTTCCTGCTGGCAGCCGGTGAGCGCGAACCGGCCCGCCAGCTGTTTGCCGCCGTAGTCGATCAAAGCGCGGCCATTCCCGATAGCGGCACCACGCTGCGCGATCTGCTTGCTCCCTATTTCGCCCTGCTGGCGGGTGAGGGCGGGGAGGCCGCCGCGCTGGCCGCATTTGCCGCCGCGCAAGTGCTGGAGCGGCCCGGCGTCGCGCAGACGCAAGCAATTCTGGCGCGCCAGCTAGCCGCAGGCAATGATGGCGCCGCCGCCCTGTTCCGCCTTTCGCTGGCGCGCAGCCGCGACATCGTGCGCGCGGAAGGCGAGGTTGCGCGGCTCGGCGCGCTGCCCGATCCGGGCGCGAGCGAGAGTGCAGAACTGGCCGCCCAGCAGGAGGTGCTGACAGGCCTGCGCCGCGAACAAACCGAAATTCTGGCGAAGCTTTCCGCCTTTCCGCGCTATACCGCGCTGGCGCCCAAGCGCATTCCCCTGCCAGACATGCAGGCTGCGCTGCGGGAAGGGGAGGCCTATTACAAGCTCGTGGCGGCGGGTCAGGACCTCTATGGGCTTTACGCTAAGGGTGGTTCGGCCCGGCTGTTCCCCCTGCCGCTTTCGCGTGACCAGTTGGCGCGCGAAGTCCAGAAAATCCGCGACAGCATCGTGACCATCGAGAACGGCAAGGCGATCAACCGGCCGTTCGATCTGGATCGTTCGCGCGCGCTTTATACCGCGCTGTTCGGCCCGGTGGACGCGGAGATGCAGGGCGTGCGCCATCTGGTGTTCGAACCCGATGCTGCGATGCTACAGCTGCCGCCCGCCGTGCTCGTCACCGCCGATGCCGGGATCGCGGCCTACAAGGCGCGCACCGTCGATATCGATGCCGATGCTTTCGACTTTACCGGCATCGCCTGGCTTGGTCGGGGGCGCGCGATCTCGATTGCGGTCAGCCCGCGCGCGTTCCTTGATCTCAGGGCGCTGGCCCCATCTGGCGCGGGGCGACCCTATCTGGGCCTTGGCAGCAACACGGTGCCGCAGCAGCGCCCGGTGGCCGCCGTGGCTGATAGCTGCGATTGGCCACTCAGCGTGTGGCAGCGACCGGTGAAGGCCGACGAACTCGTGTTTGCGGCCAAAGCCATCGGCGGCACCAGCGTGGTGAAAACGGGCACCAGCTTTACCGATGCCGCGCTGCTCGCCGATCCTGCGCTCGATCAATACCGCGTGCTCCACTTCGCCACGCATGGGCTGGTTTCGGCCCCGCGCAAGGATTGCCCCGCGCGCCCGGCGCTGGTGACGAGTTTTGCGGCCGACGGTTCGGACGGCCTGCTCAGCTTCCGCGAGATCTTCGATCTCAAGCTCGATGCCGATCTGGTGATCCTTTCCGCCTGCGATACGGCGGGGATGGCCACTGTGGCGGCGAGCCGCGAGGCCGGGGTGACGACCGGCGGCAACTATGCACTCGACGGGCTGGTGCGCGCGTTCACCGGGGCGGGCGCGCGCGGCGT
>JBIPOH010000054.1:0-14142 GCA_044379435.1 Novosphingobium sp. | reverse complement strand
GATCCCTATCGCGGCTTCCTGCCCTCGACCGGGCGGCTGGTGCGCTATGATCCGCCGGTGGAAGGCTGGACCGACGACGGCGCGGCCAACGGGCGGCGCGGTGTGGACGGCGTGCGCGTGGACGACGGCGTCTATGAAGGCGGCGAAGTCTCGATGTTCTACGATCCGATGATCGCCAAGCTGGTGACATGGGGCGAAACGCGCGACGAAGCGGCGGACCGGCAGATCGAAGCGCTCGATGCGTTCGAGATCGAGGGCCTCGGCCACAACATCGATTTCGTCTCGGCCATCATGCAGCACCCGCGCTTCCGTTCGGGCGAGCTGACCACCGGCTTCATCGCCGAGGAATATCCGGACGGGTTCCACGGCGCGGCGACGTCTGACGAGACCAAGCGCTCGCTGGCGGCGCTGGCCGGCTTCCTCGCCACGGCGCGGTCTGACCGGGCGCGGCAGGTCGATGGCCAGCTCGGCGATACGCTCGATCCGCCGTCCGAATGGGCGGTGCGGATTGGCGAGAGCGACTTTGCCGTCACGGTCGACGAGGAAGCGATCACGGTTGATGGGGCTGAGATCGATCTGGCCCTGGAATACACCCCCGGCGACCGCGTGGTGATGGCCGAAGTCGGCGACAAACCGCTGACGGTAAAGGTCGCCACGCGCCCCGCAGGCTTCAAGCTCACGACGCGCGGCGCCAGCCACGATGTGCGCGTGCTGCCCGCGCGAATCGCGTCGCTGACGCAGCACATGATCGCCAAGGTCGCGCCGGACATGTCGCGGTACCTCGTCTGCCCGATGCCCGGGCTGCTCGTTGCGCTGCATGTCGGCGTGGGTGATATGGTCGAGGCCGGGCAGCCGCTCGCCGTGGTCGAGGCGATGAAGATGGAAAACATCCTGCGCGCCGAGAAATCGGGCAAGGTGAAAGCGGTGAACGCGGCGCAGGGCGAAAGCCTTGCAGTGGATGCGATCATCCTTGAAATGGAGTAGAAGCCCCGCTGATGCAGAGGCTCACTTTCCTGCATGAGCCCCTGCGGCTAGGTTGACGTTTACGTAAGCGCCACTTATGCGCGCGCCATCGATTTGAGAAAGGCCTGACACGATGAAAGCCCTGGTCTGCGTGAAGCGGGTGATCGACTACAACGTGAAGCCGCGCGTGAAGGCGGATGGCACGGGAGTTGACCTTGCCAACGTCAAAATGAGCATGAACCCGTTCGACGAAATCGCGGTCGAAGAAGCCATTCGCCTCAAGGAAAAGGGCGTGGTTACCGAAATCGTGGCGGTTTCGGTCGGTCCGGCCAAGGCGCAGGAAACGCTGCGCACCGCGCTCGCCATGGGCGCAGACCGCGCCATCCTCGTGGTCAGCGAAGACGAGGTCGAGCCGCTCGCGGTTGCCAAGATCGTCAAGGCGATTGCCGACGAAGAAGCGCCGGGCCTCATCATCACCGGCAAGCAGGCGATCGACGACGACGCCAACCAGGTCGGCCAGATGGTCGCCGCACTGCTCGGCCGTCCGCAGGGCACTTTCGCCAACGAGATCGCGGTCGAAGGTGACAGCGTGGTCGTGAAGCGCGAAATCGACGGCGGTCTGGAAACGGTGAAGCTGGCGCTGCCCGCCATCATCACCACCGACCTGCGCCTCAACGAGCCGCGCTATGCCTCGCTGCCCAACATCATGAAGGCGAAGTCCAAGCCGCTCGCGAGCAAGACCCCGGCTGACTACAGCGTCGATACCGCGCCGCGCCTCAAGACCCACAAGGTCACCGAACCGCCGGTGCGCAGCGCGGGCATCAAGGTGCCCGACGTCGATGCGCTGGTTGCCAAGCTCAAGGAAATGGGAGTCGCCTGATGTCCAAGACACTCGTTTGGGTCGAACACGACAACGCGTCGGTCAAGGACGCTACCTTGGCCGTCGTGACCGCCGCCGCGCAGATCGGTGAAGTGACCGCGCTCGTCGCCGGTTCGGGCTGCGACGGCGCCGCTGCAGCCGCCGCGCAGATCGCCGGGGTGAGCAAGGTGCTCAAGGCCGATGACGCCGCCTATGCCAACGCGCTGGCTGAAAACGTCGCGCCGCTCGTCGCTGGCCTGATGGCCGACTACGATGCCTTCGTTGCCCCTGCCACGACCACCGGCAAGAACATCGCGCCGCGCGTCGCCGCGCTGCTCGACGTAATGCAGGTTTCCGACATTCTCTCGGTTGAAGGCCCCAAGACCTTCACGCGTCCGATCTACGCGGGCAACGCGATTGCCACGGTCGAATCGACCGATGCCAAGATCGTCGTCACCGTGCGCGGCACGGCTTTCGCGAAGGCGGAAGCCACCGGCGGTTCGGCGGCAGTGGAAGCCGTTGGCGGTGCGGGCGATGCGGGCACGTCTGCCTTCATCGGTTCGGAAATCGCCAAGAGCGAGCGTCCGGAACTGACGTCGGCCAAGATCATCGTCTCGGGCGGCCGCGCGCTGAAGGATTCGGAAACGTTCCAGAGCGTGATCATTCCGCTGGCCGACAAGCTCGGCGCTGGCGTCGGCGCGAGCCGCGCTGCGGTCGATGCGGGCTATGTGCCCAACGACTATCAGGTCGGCCAGACGGGCAAGATCGTGGCCCCGGAAATCTACATCGCGGTCGGCATCTCGGGCGCGATCCAGCACCTTGCGGGCATGAAGGATTCCAAGACCATCATCGCCATCAACAAGGACGAAGACGCCCCGATCTTCCAGGTCGCGGATATCGGCCTTGTCGGCGATCTGTTCACGCTGGTGCCGGAGCTGACCGGCAAGCTTTGAGCTTCGCTTCAGGACGGAAACACGGGAAGGGCTCCACCGAGGTGGAGCCTTTTCTGTTTGGAGGTTCTACCCCTCGTCGATACCTTTCACGCATGAGTACAATACGCCACTCTTGCGCAGCCTTGCTTGTGGCTTTGGCGCTATTGCCGCACGCCGCGCAGGCGGCAGAGCAAGTGCTTGAGCCGCAGGACAAGTGGGTGCTCAACTACGCCGAGGATTCCTGCCGTTTGGCGCGGTCCTTTGGCCAAGGCGATGCCAAGGTCATATTGATACTCGACCAGTTCCAGCCTGGTGGCTGGCTGGACGTGTCGCTGGTCGGAAAGCGGTTCAGGTGGCTGGGGCCCAATCGCGTCAACCTTTCCAGCACCTTCGGGCCCGGCTTGCAAAGCGGGGCGTACCACGATGCCATCATGGGGACGGTAGGGCCTGACAACATACCGATCCTGATGAGCGGCCCGCGTGACCTCCTGAATCGATCGGTGGTTCATGAAGGTTCGGGCGAGGAAGACAATAACCTAGCCATCACGGCAGCACAGGAAGCGGCGGTTACGGAGTTGAGCATCGCCGCGAGCGGAATGCGCAGGCTTACCTTGCACACTGGTTCGATGGGGGCGCCGCTCGGGGCCATGAGCAAGTGCATGGCGGACTTCGTGAAGGCGTGGGGGCTGGATCCGGTGCAACAGGCTGCACTCAGCAGACGAGTGGTGCCGGCCAGCAAACCGGGCTCGTGGCTGCTGGGCGATGATTATCCGAAGGATGCGCTGTATAAAGGCGCGAGTGCCATCGTGCAGTTCAGGCTCATGGTGGGAGCAGATGGCATACCCACCGGATGCCATATCCAGCAGGCCACAAACTCGCCCGAGTTTATCAAGCTGACCTGCGATCTCCTAATGAAGCGCGCCCGCTTTGCCCCAGCGCTCGACAGTGTAGGCAAACCGGTCGCAAGCTATTTCATCCATTCCGTCAGATGGCTCGCCGCTGGTTGATTACAGGGCGAGGGTCAGGCACCAACTGAATTCATCGACGACATAATCCCCGAAAGCCGCGCAATCCTCGAAGCAGTGCTTCCGGTAAAGCGCCACCGCAGGCGCAAAGGCCTCCGTCCGCCCGGTTTCAAGACTGACGCAGGCCTACCCGCGCACGCGTGCAGCGCAGCTGAGCTTGGACATTCGGCCTTTACCGTCTTCAAAGCAGGATATCCGCCGCCGTCAGCCCGGCATCTGCCCGCACGTCGATCGCCACTTCGTCGGTCTTGAGGTTGTCGTCGAGGTTGACGAAGATCGTGGTGACGCCGCCGCGCGTGAAGAGCCGGACTTGCCCGGCGGCGGTGAAATCGCCTGTCACCAGCTTGAGCTTCTGATCGCCGTATGCTGCATCGGGATCGATGCTGCGCAGATCGATGCGGTCGCCCTGCGCGCGGCTGAAATCGGCAATGGTGTCGTAGCCATCGCCGAAGCCAAGGACGAAGCGATCTGCCCCCAGCCCGCCGCGCAGGGTGTCGTCTCCCGCGCCGCCGATCAGGATATCGTTACCCGCACCGCCGACCAGCGTATCAAACCCGGCATAGCCGAACAGCGTGTCGTTGGCGTTGCCGCCGAACAGGGTGTCGACCCCACTGGTTCCGGTTACCAGCAAACGATCGCCGGCGCTGTTGAACACGAACGAATCAGGCACCGCGGCCAGTTTTGCCACGGTGGTACCGCGGATGGTGATGCTTTCCTGTTCACCGGCATAGAGTGTCTTGATGACGACATCGCCGCCGACCTGGTTCATGAACGGCTGCAAGTCCTTGATATCAGCCATGCCGAGATTGGGCAGATCGATCCTGTCCTTGCCAAGCGCGAAGTCCACGATCGTATCGTTGCCGAACTGGCGGCCATCGAACACGAACCGGTCGTTGCCTGAACCGCCGCGCAGGCTGTCGCTGCCGGCGCCGCCACGCAGGATGTCATCGCCCCTGCCACCGCCGAGGTCATCACCGCCATTGCCGCCAAACAGGATATCTGCGCCGCGTCCGCCGAACAGCACATCGCTCCCCGCTGTGCCGTTGATCACTTGCGGGGTGGTTTCTGCGTTGAAGATGAACGTGTTGCGCTGGGCGAGCAGGCTGGCGACGGTCATATTGGTGATCGTGATGGCTTCGCGCTCACCGGCGAACGCTGTCTCGATCACCACATCATTGCCTCGCTGGCCGATATAGGGCCTGAGCGAAGTGATGTCGCCGATGCCAAGACCGCGCAGGTCGATGCGGTCGCTGCCCAGCGTGAAATCGCGGATCGTGTCGGAGCCGAACTGGCGGCTGGTAAAGCTGAACCGATCGCGTCCGCCACCGCCGCGCAGGGTGTCGTCGCCAAAGCCGCCATCCAGGATATCATCGCCTGTGCCACCACTGAGGTCGTCGTTGCCGTTGTAGCCGCGCAGCACATCAGCGCCCTTGCCGCCGAACAGCACGTCGCGCGCGGCGGTACCCTCCCAGATGACCTGATCGGGGAGGCTGTTGAAGACGAACGAGGCCGGTGAGGCGAGCAGGCTGGCGAGCTTCACGTTTTGCAGGGTGATCGATTGGACATCGCCGGCGATGGCGATGCTGAGGACGACATCGTTGCCGATCTGGCCGAGATAGGGCCTCAGCGCATCAACATCGGCGATGCCCAGCGCAGACAGATCGAGCCGATCGGTGCCGACAACAAAATCGGTGATGATATCGCGGTCGAAGCGGTAGCTGTCGAACACGAAGACATCCTTACCGGTGCCGCCTGTCAGCGTGTCGTTCCCAGCGCCGCCGACCAGCACGTCGTCGCCCGCGCCAGCCGCGATGATATCATCGCCGCCAAGGCCGTAGAGCACGTCGGCGCCTTCGCCCGTGAGCGTATTGGCACCCGCATCACCATAATAAACGCCCATGACTTATTTCCCGCTGCAGATATTATTATTGCAGCGAAGCTAACTACGGCGCAGTTTTCAAGCAACGTGATTAACCACGTCGCTGGCAGCATGAATATGGCATTCCCCAAACGAGACAGCAGCACGTCAATTGATTAACAGATATCTGATTAGTCGATCGCGCAGGTCAGGCACTGGCTGAAGTCATCGACCACGTAGTCGGCAAAGCCCTCGCAGTTCTGGAACCCGTGTTTCCGGTACAGCGCTACCGCAGGCGCAAATGCCTCGGTCCGCCCTGTCTCCAAGCTCACGCGCGCATAGCCGCGCGCCCGTGCCACCCCAAGCAGATGCACCAGCATCGCCTCGCCCACGCCCTTCCCGCGCCATTCGGGGGCGGCGCGCATGGATTTGAGTTCGCCGTGGGCTTCGTCCAGATGCTTGATCGCGCCGATGGCGGCGAGGGCGCCATGCGCGCGCGCGGCGTAGAAGGTCACGCCGGGCTGGCGCAGCTTTTCCAACGGCAGCGCGTGGACTTTGCAGGCGGGGCTCTCCGCATGCATCCCCGAAAGGTGCAGCGCGATTAGGGCGCGCACATCTTCGGCAGAAAGGTCGTCTTCTGCAATGTCCAAGCCTTCGATCATGGGGCCCCGCTGGTCTTGCCGATCTGATCTGCTATCGCGCCAGACATGAAGGAAACAAGCAAAACCGCCCGCTGGGCCTTGGCCATTCATGGCGGAGCCGGCGCGATGACGCGCGAGACGATGGATGCCGCCACGGCAGCCGCGCACGAGGCTGCGCTGGGTGTGGCGCTCGATGCGGGGCGCGCTGTGCTGGAAGCAGGCGGGAACGCGCTGGACGCCGTCTGCGCGGCTGTGGCCGAGCTGGAAGACGATCCGCATTTCAACGCCGGGCGCGGCGCGGTGTTCACCTATCACGGCACCAACGAGCTCGATGCCGCCGTGATGGACGGGCGCGCGCGCGATGCGGGCGCGGTCTGCGGAGTGACACACACGCGCAATCCGGTGCATCTGGCGCGCGCGGTGATGGAGCAGAGCCCGCACGTGTTCCTGAGCGGCGCAGGGGCGGAAGAGTTCGCGCGCGAGCAGGGCGCGGTGATGGTCGATCCCGACTGGTTTGCGACCGAGGAGCGCTGGCGGCAACTGCAGGAGCTGAAGGCCAGGAAGCTCGGTTGGTTCGATGCGGGGCTGAAATACGGCACTGTCGGCGCGGTGGCGGTGGATGCTGCGGGCCATGTCGCGGCGGCAACGTCCACCGGCGGCCTCACGGGCAAGCGCTGGGGGCGGATCGGCGATTCGCCGCTGATCGGCGCGGGGACCTATGCCGATGACCGCGCGGCGGCGATCAGCTGCACCGGCTCCGGCGAACAGTTCATGCGGGTGGGCGCGGCGCATGAAATCTGCGCCCGCATCCGGCTGGGCGGGCAAAGCGCGCAGGCTGCGACCGAGGCGGTGCTTGCCGAAATCGGTGCGATGGAGGGCGTTGGCGGGATCATCTACGCCACACCGGCGGGCGAGACCGGGTTTGCCTTCACCACGCCGGGCCTGTTTCGCGGGCGAGCAAATAGCGAAGGTCTGCGCGAGGTGGGGATTTTCGGCGAGACCTGATCCTTACGCCGCGTATTTGTTGGCCTTGCGCCTGCCCATGCGCAGGCCCTGTTCCAGCTGGGCGCGCAGCTGGAGGTAGTACGATTCGAGGAACATGCGTTCGGCGTTTTGCGGATAGGGGCGGCCAATCTTGCGACTGATCGCATCGGCCACGTCGTCCAGCGCCGCGCCCCGCCCATCGCGCAGCACGCGTTCCAACGTCTGCAATTCGTACTCGCCATAGACCGCGAGTTCGGCAGGGGTGAACGTATAGGCCTGATCGGTGGCCGCAACGGGCGCGCTGACCGAAAGCGCCTGCCCCAGCTTGCGGCGCGGCACTTCGACCACCCAGGTGCCCGCGATCACATCGCCGCAGCGCAGCGCATCCCGGTTGAGGAACGGGAAAGCCACGAAAATCGCGAACCAGATCGCCCCAGCCCAACCCGCCGCATCGGTATCGCCGCCCGCGGAGATCGCGCCGCCGATGAACACCGCGGGCATGAACAGCTCGATATCGCGCACGATGTTGCGCGCAATCACGGCTTCGGTCGTCAGCCGCTCGGTGCCGCGCGCAGCCACGCGGATGCCGGTGAGGCGCTTGCCCGGCGTCGCGCCGCGCGGGCCGAGTTCGAAGAACAGGAACCACGCGTTGCGAAACAAGAACATGGCGATGATCCAGATCACGACGAGCGCCTGAAGCGCGTGCGCCTTGGGCGAGCCGCCTTCGAGATCCGCGCCCGTGAGGCCGCCGCCAATCCACAGCAGCGTGAGCGTGGTGGCAATCATCGCCGCGCCGATCATGGCCAGATCGATCAGCAGCGCCGCCGCCCGCGCGCCGCGCGTGGCAAGCACGAAGGGCAAGGCCACGCCTTCGGGCGTGATCACCGTGCGATCACGGGTGCGAGGCGCCCGGTTGGTTCGTCCGATCCGGGCCATCAGACCGCTTTCCCGGTTGAGCCGCGCCAGACGAAGAAGTAGCCCGTCCAGAATATCAGCATGAAGCCGCCCACGATCAGGCGGCCTGCTGTGTTGTCGATCAATTGACGCGCGAAGCCTTCCAGCAGGCCCGCCACGATCAGCATGAGGACAACCCCGACCATGACCTGCGCCGTGCGCCGCCCGGCTGCGGCTGCGGCATCGAGCACGGCCATCTCGCCCGGAAAGGCCATCGCTCGGCCGATATGGAGCCCTGACGCACCCGCCAGCAGGATCGCGTAAAGCTCGGTCGTGCCGTGGACGGCCAGCCAGCCGATGATTTCGATGGTCAGGCCCTGCCCGTGATAGAGCCAGAGCAGCGCGCCAAGCATCGTGGTGTTGTGGATCAGCAGCAGCGCCGATGGCAGGCCAAAGGCAAAGCCGAGCGCAAAGGCGAGGATCGCAACTTGCGCGTTGTTGGAAAATAGCGCGGCTGCGAACATGCCAAGGCCCGATTGGCCCTGCTGGCCAAACAGCGTGCCCATCAGCACGGCACGGCTGGCCCCCGGCACGCGCGCGTCGGCCATGCCTGCAGGGATGAGCGCGTAGTACCAATCGGGATCGCTCGCCACCAGCAGCCAGCCCGCTACCGTACCTGCGACCATCAGCGCCAGCGCGATCAGGATGTCGCTGCCCAGCGCGCGCACGCTCGCGCTCCAGCCACCGCCGAAGAAGCGCAGCAGCCAATCGCCCAGCCCAGCGCGCGGGCCATAGACGATGAACCACGCGCGGCGCGTGAGCACTTCGAGCCAACCCAGCGTTTCGGCATCGAGCGAGGTTTCGCGCGCCACGGCAAGGCTGGACACGGCGGTGCGATAGAGCGCCGGAAGCGCGAGGAGGTCTTCATCCGAAACCCCGCGCAGCCGCCCACGCTCAATCCGCGTGACGATGGCCTCCAGCCGCTTCCATTCGCCCTCGCGCTCCAGCCGGAACCGATCCGAACGCAGCGCGGCATCTTCAGCGGCGGCGATTTCGGCGCTGGCGGCGGGGCTGAACCAGCCGCCTATGCGATGGAGCAGGTTTGGTGCGGCGTCGCTCATCCCAGACTCGCTCATCCCAGACTTCCTGCACGCTTCACCGTCAGATAGGCATCGAGCAGGCGGTTGCCGATGTGCTGATGCGGCGCTTCGATCACCAGAATACCTGCCCGGCGCAGGCGCTGGAGAACAAGCGTGCGCTGATGCTGGAGCGTGGTGGCGGTGACCGCCATGGCCGCATCCTGCGCGCTCATGATCGGGGCGCTGACGAAATCGGCAAGCTCCGCATCGGCCATGACGACGAAGATCACGCGGTGCCGCTCGACGAGGCGGCGCATCGATTCGATCATGAGTTCGGCGCTGGTGGGATCGGTGAATTCGGAAAATACCACCACCAGCGAACGGCGGCGCAGCCGCGCGGCCAGCGTGGAGAGCGCGAGGGTGAAGTTGGGCTGCTCCGCGCTATAGTCCAGTGCAGCGGCGGCCTCCTGCAGCCGGGCAAACGCGCGCGGGGCAGTGACGAAGGGGCTCATCACCTGCGGGCGCGCGGCAAAGCCATACAGCGCGACGCGGTCTTGCGCGCCCAGCGCGATCCAGGCGGTGGTGAGCGCCGCGGTAACGGCGCGGTCGATGCGGGGGAGGCCCGCAATCGGCTCGCACATCGTCTGCCCGCAATCGAACGCGAACACGATCTGGTTGTTACGCTCGGTCTCGTATTCCTTGGCAAACAGGCGGGCGTGGCGGGCGGACGATTTCCAGTCGATCCGGCGGCGGTCCATCCCGGCCTCGTACTCTGCCAGCGCTTCGAATTCGGTGCCTTCGCCCCGGATGCGGCGGGCGACCATGCCAAACTGGGCATCGCGCAGGAACAGTTGCAGCGCAGGGCTGCGCACCGGCGCGATGTTGGGGCGGACGCGGATGACGGCATCGAGATCGCGGCGTACCTGCCGGCAGGCAAGGCCAAGCGGCCCTTCCCAGCGCAGCCAGACCGCGCTCACCGCGCCTGTGCCGCGCCGGGTGGGCACAGTTTCCACTGCCGCGCTCCATGCGTCGTTATCGCGCCCGAGCAGCGCCACCAGACGCCCACCCGGGGCCAGACGCGGATCGAGCGCGAGCGCGGCGACCGGCGCGGCGCTGGGGGCTTCGGCTCGGAAATCGGCGAGAACGGTGATCGCCAGCGGCTCGCCCACTTCGCTGTCCTCCGGTACGATCACGCGCAGATCTGCCAGCGCCGGGGCGAGCAGGGCATCGAGCAGGACCATGACGAGCAGCGCGCCGCCAAGCGCAGGTGCCGCAATCCATGCTTGCGGCGCAGCGGCCGCCAGGAGGAGCGCCGCAGGTGCGGCCAGCGCCAACCCCACGGCAGCCCGGGTCGAGGGATAGAACACCGGAAAGGGCCAGCGCAGTGCCAAGGCCTATCTCGGCGCTTCGGTGCGCTGGATCAGGTCGGCCACGATGGTTTCCGCCGCGCGGCCCTCGATCTCCGCCGCAGGGCTGAGCAACATGCGGTGGCGCAGCACGGCGATGGCCAGCGCCTTAACATCGTCCGGGATCACATAATCGCGCCCATCGAGCGCGGCGCGGGCGCGGGCGGCTCCGGCAAGAACGACAGCGGCGCGCGGGCTGGCTCCGGCGGCGAGATCGGCGCTTTCGCGCGTGGCGCGCACGAGGCGGACGATATAGTCGATCACGGTTTCCGCCATCGTGACGGTTGCGACAGCAGCGACAGCTTCGGCAATCGCATCGCCCTCCGTGACTGCCATGATACCCAGCGCCGCCGGGCTTGGTGCGCCGCGCCCCGCGCCATAGCGCGCCACGATCTGCGCTTCCTCCTCGGCGCTGGGATAATCGACCAGCAGCTTGAACAGGAACCGGTCAAGCTGCGCTTCGGGCAAGGGGTAGACGCCCTGGCTTTCGATGGGGTTCTGCGTCGCGACGACCATGAACCGGTCGGACAGCGCGTATGTCTCGCCATCGAGCGTGACGCGGCGTTCCTGCATCGCCTCCAGCAGCGCCGCCTGCGTCTTCGGCGGGGTGCGGTTGATCTCGTCGCCCAGCAGCAGTTCGTGGAAGATCGGCCCGCGCGTGAGGGTGAACTGGCTGGTCTGGAAATTGAACAGGTTGGAGCCGAGGATATCGCCGGGCATCAAATCCGGCGTGAACTGGATGCGCCCGAAATCGAGCCCCAGCGTGGTGGCAAAGGTTTGCGCGAGCAGCGTCTTGGCGGTGCCCGGGGGGCCTTCGAGCAGCACATGCCCGCCCGCCAGCAGCGCGATCAGCAGGTGATCGACCACGCTGTCCTGCCCCACCACGGCCTTGGCCACTTCGGCGCGAATGGCCCCCGCCATGGCGCGGACAGTATCGAGATTCATGCAGTCAGGTCCTTTTCAAGGCGTTGCAGGGCAGCAGCACGCTGCACCACATCGGCAGAGCGGCGGGCCGTGCGCAGGCGGTCGGCCAATTCGGAATAGCGCGGACCGGTGCCATCGAGCCGGGCCTGCAGGCGGTCAATTGCCGCTTCGGTTTCCGCCGCCGGGCGCCCGCGCGGCAGGCCCAGCGCAAGGGCCAGCCGCTCGCGCGAAGCCTCGGCATAAGGCCCGGCAATCAGGCGCAGGCGCCGGGCGCGGCGGATGAGGCCAGCGGTGTTGCGCACAAGCACGGTCTTGCCCAGCGGCACTTCGCGCCCCGCCACGCGCGGCGGCCCGAACCGGTTGAAGCTGCGCCAGCCTGCGGCAAACAGCGCCATCAGGAAGCACACCGTCGCCGCCAGGAACGGCGGCTCGAACGCCAGCGTGAGCAGATTGCGGCTCGCACCGAGGCCATTGAGCGTGAGATCAAAGGTGACCGCCCCCGGTTTCATCCCGGCAGCCGCATAGACGAGGCGGCGGGCCATCAGGCCGGTCTGCTGGTTGGCAAGGCCCCAATTGTCGAGCAGATCAGGCTCGAACACCAGCACCACCGGATAGCTTGTGGCGAACTGCCCATTGGCGTCTTCCTCATCCGGATCGCCATCCGGATGGCGCGCCATGCCGATCCAGCGCTCCAGCGCGGGATTGCTGCCATCGCCCGTGAGGAAACCTGCCAGAATCCGCGCATCCGGAGTTTCGACGAGCGCTTCGAGGCCGGGTCCCGATCCGGCCTGCACCTTGCGAGCATCGACCAGCGGGCCATAAAACGCGGAATATGCGCCCGTGCCGGACCACCCATGCACTTGGCCCCGCGCTACCCCCTGCCCGAAACCGACTGCCAGATCATCGTGATAGCCCCGCCATTCGGGCGGCATCGTGCCGTGGATCTGCGTCCACCCGCGCTTGCTCTTGGGATTGGCGCTATCGGGCAGCGCCAGCCATTTCGGCGTGACCACCAGTGTGGGGCCAATGCCGCGCCGCGCCGCGACGATCTCGGCAATGTCGCTGCCCTTGGCATTGGCGGGCGGGGTCAGCACGAGCAGGCCGGGCTGCTTCAGCGCTTCCTTTGTGCGGGCGCGGTGCACGGTTACGCCGTCCGCTTCCAGCATCGCTGCCAGCGCGGCATAGCCATTCAGCCCGCGCCCTGCGACATGGCCGCCGCCGTTGTTGGTCGCACCGCCGCCGGCGCCCAGCCAGTAGAGCACGGCCACGAACGCCAGCGCCCCGATCAGCACGATGCCGAGCGTGGTGCTCCTGCCGAACGTCTGACCGGGGCCGGCATCCTTCATCGGCCGCCTGCCAGGTTCTGCAGTGCGAAGGCGGCATATGCGGCGCGAGCGCGGTGCCAATCGTCTGCCGCCAGCGCGCGCAGGGCATAGAGGCTGCGCTCCACCTCGCGCGTGATGAGCAGGAATGCCTGCCGCGCGGCGGCGGGCAGGCCGGGGATCAACCCGATCTCGCGCGCGGTGCTGGAAGGGCTCAGCCAATCGGGCCGGGCTTCGGCAATGTGATGCACGCTGCGCTGGAGCAGGAGGTGGACCGCTTCGTCAAACCGGCCCTGCGCCGCGAGTGCATCGGCATCTTCCAGCAGCGCCAGCGCGGCAGCGCGGCTGATCACCGGGGCAGCAGCAGCGGGCACCGCAAGGGCCCGCGCCAGCCGCCAGCGTTGCAGCAGAGCCCAGACGATCCACAGCGCGCCGATCACCGCAAAACCGAGCAGACCGATCTCCACGCCGTTCCATCCGGCGCCAAGCCAGCGGCCCAGCGGCGCGAACAGTTCGGCCAGAAAGTTCAGGATGGCGACCAGCCATTCGGGGGGATCGTTCTTCGGCACCTGATAGGGCGGAACCGGCGCATACTGGATATCGCGCATGGCGCGTGCCGCTTCCCAGGCGCGTTCGCCCGCTTCGGCGCTGTCCGGTCCCGGTACTCCTGCCACGGCGGGAGTGGTGGCACGCCCCCACACCCGGGAGCAAGCGATTATCGCGCCGGATCGGCGAGAGCAGTCAGCCGCGCACGCGTTCCAGCGGATAGGTGCCGAGAATGCGCAAGTCCTTGGCGAAGAAGCCGAGTTCCTCCATCGCGCGGTCCACCGGCGGTTCGCCCGGCGCGCCGACGATGTCGGCAAAGAAGGCCGTGGCGGCAAAGCTGGCCCCGCGCTGGTAGCTTTCCAGCTTGGTCATGTTGACGCCGTTGGTCGCGAACCCGCCCAGCGCCTTGTAGAGCGCGGCGGGAATGTTGCGCACCTCGAACACGAAGGTGGTGATCGCCGGGCCGGTGATGGTCGAAAGGTCCAGCGGTTCGCGCGCGAGCATAACGAAGCGAGTCATGTTGTCGTGCGCGTCCTCGATGTTTTCCTCGACGAGCGTGAGGCCATACAGCTCTGCCGCGATGCTGGGCGCAATGGCAGCGGCAGCCGGATCGCCCAGTTCGGCGACATAGGCTGCCGCGCCCGCCGTATCGGCATAAGACATCGGCACGATGCCGCGCGCGCGCAGGTAGTGGCGCGATTGGCCCAGC
>JBIPOH010000310.1:0-4176 GCA_044379435.1 Novosphingobium sp. | reverse complement strand
CGCGAAAAGACCGGCGAGGGGCAGGAAATCGAAGTCCCGATGTTCGAGACGCTCGTCTCCTTCGCCGCGACCGAGCACATCTGCGGCTCGCTGTTCGATCCGCCGCTGGGGCCGCCGGTCTACCCGCGCGCGACCTCGCCTTCGCGCAAGCCGTACAAGACGGCGGACGGCCACGTCGGCGTGATGATCTACAACGACAAGCAGTGGCAGGCTTTCTTCCGCGAGCTTGGCAATCCCGACTGGTCGTCTGACCCGATGTTCGTCTCGATGCGCAGCCGCAGCGAGAATATCTCGGCGGTGCTGGCACGCGTTGCAGAGGTCATGGTCACGCGCACCAGCGCGGAATGGATGGACCTGTTCCGCCGTGCCGAAATTCCGGCAACGCCCATCGCCTCGCTGGAAGACCTGCTTCACGATCCGCATCTGGTCGAGACGGGCTTCTGGCAGTCTGCCGAAACCGAGCTTGGCACATTGCGCTATCCCGGCATCCCCACCAATTTTTCCGGCACACCCGGCGCGATCGGTGATCCCGGTCCATCGCTTGGTGCAGACAGCGCAGCGGTCCTTTCGGAGGCTGGCTTCGGCGAAGAAGACATCGCGGCCTTGGTCGCTTCAGGAGCAGTCTTGTCATGAGTGGTCCCGCAGCAGAATGGGATGCCGCCCGCGCCGAGGGCCGCTTCCTCCTTCAGCGTCCCGCTGGCGGCGGCGCCACGGTGTTTCCGCCCCGCGCCTTCGCCCCCGGCACGGGCGCGCAGCTGGAATGGTTCGAAGCCTCGGGCCACGGCACCGTCTATTCCGCCACGTGGATTCAGCGCAAACCGCCCGAGCCGCCCTACAACGTGGTGCTTGTCGATCTGCCGGAAGGCGCGCGCATGATGGGCCGTGTCGAGGGCGTGACGCCGGAAACGCTGCACATCGGCATGGCCGTCAAGGCGCGCATCGTCGCCGGGGAAACCCCGGTCCTGGTATTCGATCCGGTGGAGCAGGCCCATGGGTGACATCTTCCCGCGCGGCCGCGTCTCGGTCGCTGGAGCTTCCACGTTCGGCGTCGGCGAAATGCCCGGCCACTCGACCATCGAGATGGCGGGCAAGGCGGTCGGGCTCGCGCTCGCCGATGCCGCGATCAACCTTTCGGAAGTCGACGGTCTGTTCATCGCGCTGCCCGACGATCTCTTCGCGGGCCTCAGCCTTGCGCAATATCTCGGCCTGCATCCGCGCTTCACCGACAACAACCGCGCTGGCGGGGCCTCGTTCATGAGCCACCTCGTAACGGCGTGCATGATGCTCGATGCCGGGTATCTCGATTGCGCGGTCATCGCCTATGGCGCCAACCAGCGCTCGAGCGGCGGCAAGCTTTCCACGCCCGCGCGGCCCGACCGGTGGGACGCGCCCTATAATCCGATGTACCCGCTCTCGTTCTATGCCCTCGCCGCCGCGCGCCACATGCACCAGTACGGCACGACGCGCGAGGAACTGGCGAGCGTTGCCGTCGCCGCGCGCGAATGGGCCAACACCAACCCCGAAGCTTTCGCCAAGGGGCCGCTGACCATCGAGGACGTGGTGTCCTCGCGCCTCATCAGCAGCCCGATCCGCGCGCGCGATTGTTGCCTCGTGACAGACGGCGCCGCCGCGCTCGTCCTCACGCGCACCGACCGCGCGAAGGACGGCCCGCAGCCACTGGTCCCAGTGCTCGGCGCAGCGGCTGCCACCTGGTACAACTCGGTCACGCAGGCCGATGACATCACCGTCACCGCTGCCGCCGAATCCGGCCCGCGCGCGATGGCGATGGCGGGCCTCACGCCGGGCCAGATCGACACCGTCCAGCTCTATGACGCCTTCACCATCAACACGATCCTGTTCCTCGAAGACCTCGGCTTTTGCGCCAAGGGCGAAGGCGGCAAGTTCGTGGCGAGCGGCGCGATTTCGCCAGGCGGCAGCTTGCCGGTCAACACCAACGGCGGCGGTCTCTCGTGCTGCCACCCCGGTATGTACGGCATGTTCGCCATGGTCGAAGCGGTGCGCCAAATGCGCGGGGCAGCGGCGAACCAGATCGCGGGCGCGAAAACCGCCCTCGCC
Source organism: Novosphingobium sp. (assembly GCA_044379435.1). Classification (GTDB taxonomy): domain Bacteria; phylum Pseudomonadota; class Alphaproteobacteria; order Sphingomonadales; family Sphingomonadaceae; genus Novosphingobium. The sequence continues at coordinate 2,100 of JBIPOH010000310.1, read as the reverse complement.
CACGGCAATGGCGGCACGCTTTCGGCGCAGGCCACGGTGATTTTCGGCAACGCCGAGACGATCTGATCCCGCCGGATCGGGGCAAAAGTGGCTGAGCGCCCGGCAAAAACCTGTTTGCGGGGCGCTCAGGGTGCGATACCCGTCGCGCATCGAACGACGGAATTTGCCACATGGGCACAGTGTACGGCACGAGTGGCGACAACACGCTGGACGGCACCGCCAGCGATGATGTGATCGAAGCAGGCGCAGGCAGCGACACCATCCGGTCCGGCGCAGGCAACGATCGCATCAGCGACATCGGCGGCCGGCTGAACTTCATCGACGCGGGCGACGGCAACGACCGCATCGATTTCCGCGATGACTACGGCGGCGGTCGCAACACGCCGTTCGGCACGATCCTCACCACGATTGCCATCCGCGCAGGCACGGGCAGCGATACTGTCTCGTTCAGCGCAGCGCGCACCGGCTCCGCCGCCATCGATCTGGGCAGCGGCGACGACGTGCTGTGGCTTGGCCAGGCGCTCGAACAAGGCCCGGTCATAGTAACGCTGGGCACCGGGCGCGACCGGGTGATCCTGACTGACGAATTCCAGATCAGCCGCGCCATCAGCATCACCGATTTTGCCGCTGGCCATGCGGGCGATGTGCTCGATCTCTCGCGGTTCCTCGCCGTCAGCGGGCCAAACTGGCTGGGCTTTGCCGGGATCGATACCAACTATTTCGCCGATGGGAGGCTGCTGCTGCGGCAGGACGGCGCGGACACGCTGGTCCTCCTCGATGACAATGGCCCCGCGCCCGATACGGTGTTCACCCAGCCGCGCGTGGTGCTGCGCCTCGTCGGCGTCGATGCGGGGCTGCTGACCGCGACCAATTTCGCTGGGCTCGATCCCGCCGGAACGCCGCTGGTCCAGACCGTGCAGACAGGTACGGCGGGCGCTGATGTGCTGTTCGCCAGCGTGTCCGGCCAGCTTTCCGGCGCTGGCGGCAATGACAGGCTCGAAGGCGCGGCAGGCGATGACGTGCTGCTCGGCGGCACAGGCAACGATGCGCTCAGCGGCTCGTTCGGCAATGACAGGCTCGAAGGCGGCGCAGGCGACGATGCGCTCGATGGCGGTTCGGGCAGCGATACCCTGCTCGGCGGCGATGGCAACGATACGCTTTCCGATACCGCCTCGGGCAACGACATGCTCGATGGCGGGGCGGGCGATGATACCATCCTCGTGGTTCGCCCGCCGCAGCGCTACGCCGATGTTCGCCGCAGCGACGTCGTGGCGATCCTTGGCGGCAGCGGCAACGACCATGTCACCTACAGCAACCCCGGCTCCTCCGATGTCGCGCAGCTCGGCGTCAATGTCACGCTTACGGTCGATCTCGGCGATGGCGATGATGATCTCACGCTGAACCTGCTGCGCACTTCGGCCACGATCACGCTTGGCGCGGGCCGCGATACGGTCATCCTCTCCCCCAACTACCTCACGCCCCACGCCACGGCTGTCATCACCGATTTCGTCAGTGGCAAGGGCGGCGACCGGCTCGATCTGACCGACGCGCTGGGCAAGCAGTACATGGGCTTCATTGGCGGCGATGGTTTTGCCACGGGCGAGCTGCGGCTGATCCAGCAGGGCGCGGATACGCTTGTCGCCTTCGATTACGACGGGGAAGGTGCCAGCGACGAGACGCAGCCCATCGTCATCCTGCGCGGGGTTGCAGCCCAAAGCCTGACGGCGGAAAACTTCGCCGGGATCGACCCTCTGCTTGGCCCGGCCAGAGCGCAGACCATCACTGGTACTGCAGTTGCAGATTATCTGATCGGCACGGCTGGTGCCGATACGGTGCGCGCAGGCATGGGTGCCGACAGGGTGCTGGGCCGCGCGGGCAATGACCTGATCTCAGGCGAATCCGGCAACGACACGCTGGATGGCGGACGCGGCAGCGACCGGCTCGATGGCGGCAGCGGCGATGATACGCTGATCGTGCTGGGCGATGGTTCGGACACCGTGATCGGCGGGATCGGCAACGACACCATCGATTTTCAGGCCTTCTATCCAGGCGGCGGCAGCACTTTTGGCGCCGCTGTGCTTCAGGCGGGCGACGGCGACG
>JBIPOH010000309.1:0-4185 GCA_044379435.1 Novosphingobium sp. | reverse complement strand
CGCCACGTTCGGGCAGAATTACCTGACCGTGGGCGCGTTCGGCATGATCATCGATGGACGGTTTGCGGCCAAGTATGCCGTGCCGTTCATCCAGTATGATCCGGACGTGAGCTTCACCCAGCGCACCGAAAGCTTCGCGTTCTTCGCGCAGGACGAATTCAAGATCAACGACCATTGGAAGCTGATCGGCGGCATCCGCTATTGGCAGGACAAGAAGCGCGGCGTTTATGATGCGGTTGCGCCGACCGGGCCTTATGCGCTTTCGCTGCACTTCGGACCGGACCGGATTTCCTACAACGACAAGACCGGGACGGTAACGCCGGGCTCGTGGAGCTCGACCAGCGGCCAGCCTTCGGGCGTGACGATCCGGCCCGATGCGGCGAACCCCACCTTCAAGGGTGTGACCGCGCGCGCTGAAATCGACTACAAGCCCAACGACGATACGCTGATCTATGCCAGCTACAACCGCGGCTCGAAGTCTGGCGGGTTCACGTTCTCGACCGGTACGCCGTTCCCGGGCCAGCTGATCGACGTGCTCAACAACATTCCCTACCGGCCCGAAACCCTCAACGCCTACGAAGTGGGTGTGAAGGCCAAGCTGCCGGGGAACACGCAGTTCAATCTCTCTGCGTTCTATTATGACTACAAGAACTATCAGGCCTTCGTGCAGGTGTTTGCCGCGCAGGTGGTTCGCAACCTGCCCGCCAAGATCAAGGGTATCGAGGCGGACATCACCAGCCGTCCGATCCCGGGCCTGACGCTGCAGCTTTCGGGCGCGGTGCAGGATAGCGAAGTGAAGAATGTGCTCCTGCCCGATGGCGCAACGGTGAAGACCAGCGACCTGCCGCAGGCGCCCGGGTTCGCCGGCAATGCGCTGGTGCGCTATGAATTCGACACGGCCATCGGCCGTGCCTCGCTGCAGGCCGACGCGCTCTACACAGGCAAGTTCTGCTTCACCGTGATGTGTGCGCCGGTGGAGCGCGAGAACGCCTACCATGTGGAGAACGTGCGGGTGGGCTTCACGCCCAAGGGCAGCAACCTCGATCTGGCGGTGTTCGTCAACAACGTGTTCGAGCGCAAGTACCGCGTCTACGCGTTCGACGCCTCGACCTTCTGGGGCTATACCACCGGCGTCTATGGCCGCCCGCGCACCTGGGGTGTGAATGCGGTGTGGCACTTCGGGAAGTAAGAACAGGAAACCCCACCGTCATCGGCTGCGCCGATGCCACCTCCCCATTTGCACTTTGTGAAAATGGGGAGGACCGTTTTGTCCTCCCTGTTTTTGCCGAAGGGGCAGAGGGAGAGGTGGCCTGCCGCAGGCAGGTCGGAGGGGTTCTTTCTTTTATGTGGAACAGTGAAACCAACCCATGACGAACACCTTCCAGACCACCAATCCCGCGACCGGCGAAGTGCTGGCGACGCTGCCCATTGCAGGGCAGGCCGAGGTTGATGCCGCCGTGGCGCGGGCTGCCATCGCGCAGAAGGAATGGGCCAAGCGCACCGGCACCGAGCGTGGGCGCATCCTGCGGCGCGCGGCGGAGATCCTGCGCGAGCGCAACGACGAGCTTGCCGCGCTGGAAACGCGTGATACCGGCAAGCCGATCCAGGAAACGCTGGTTGTCGATGTCGTCTCGGGCATTGATTGTCTGGAATTCTTCGCCGGTGTCGCGCCGACGATTGCGGGGGAGCATCTCGATCTTGGCCCGGCAGCGTTCGGCTACACCCGGCGCGAGCCGCTGGGGGTTTGTGCCGCGATTGGTGCGTGGAACTATCCGATCCAGATCGCCTGCTGGAAATCCGCCCCCGCGCTGGCTTGCGGCAATGCGCTGATCTTCAAGCCTTCGGAACTGACCCCGCTGACCGCGATCGAGGTGGAGAAGATCTACCTTGAGGCCGGGCTGCCCGAGGGGCTGTTTCAGGTGCTCCACGGTTTTGGCGCCACGGGGGAAATGCTCACCGTGCATCCCGGGATCGCCAAGATTTCGCTGACAGGCAGCGTGCCCACGGGCAAGAAGATCATGGCAGGCGCGGCGTCCACGCTCAAGAACGTGACACTGGAGCTTGGCGGCAAATCGCCGATGATCGTTTTCGCGGATGCCGATATCGAAAACGCGGTTTCGGGCGCGCATCTGGCGAACTTCTATTCGGCGGGCGAAGTCTGCTCCAACGGCACGCGCGTGTTCGTTGAGCGTAGCATCATGCCGCAGTTCCTCGCCAGCCTGAAGACGCGGACCGAGCGGATCAAGCTGGGCGATCCGATGGACCCGGCAACCCAGATGGGTTCACTGATCTCCGAGGCGCACCTGCAGAAGGTCATGGGCTATATCGAGAAGGGCAAGGCCGAAGGCGCCGAGGTCCTGACCGGCGGCCACCGCGTGACCGAAGGCGTGCCCGAAGCCGGCTTTTATGTCGCGCCGACGGTGTTTGCTGCCTGCACCGACGACATGACCGTGGTGCGCGAGGAAATCTTCGGACCCGTGATGACGGTGCTGCCGTTCGACAGCGAAGAGGAAGTGATCGCGCGGGCGAACGACACGGAATTCGGGCTGGCAGCCGGTGTGTTCACCAAGGACCTGACCCGTGCGCACCGCGTGATTGCCGCGCTCGATGCCGGTTCGTGCTGGATCAACACCTTCAACATCTGCCCGGTCGAAATGCCGTTTGGCGGGTTCAAGCAGTCCGGCATCGGCTTTGAAAACAGCCGCGAGGCCATCCACCACTTCACGCGCCTCAAGGGCGTCTATGTTGCGATGGAGCCGATCGATGCCCCTTACTGAGGGTGAGTTCGATTACATCATTGTCGGCGCTGGCTCCGCGGGCTGTGTGCTGGCGGACCGGCTGACGGCAGACGGCAAGCACAAGGTTCTGGTGCTGGAATTCGGCGGCTCCGACCAGTCGCTCTACATCCAGATGCCCAGCGCGCTGGCGATCCCGATGAACACCGCCCGGTGGAACTGGCAGTATGAAAGCGAGCCCGAGCCGGGGCTCGATGGCCGCGTGCTGCACACGCCGCGCGGCAAGGGGCTGGGCGGGTCGTCCTCGATCAATGGCCTCGTCTACATTCGCGGCAACCCGCTCGATTTCGAACGCTGGGAAGAGGAAGGCGCGCGGGGCTGGAACTATGCTTCGGTGCTGCCGTACTTCCGCCGGGCGGAGAAGCGCGACGAAGGCGGCAATGAATATCGCGGCGGCGATGGGCCGCTCGATACGCGCTACGGCACCTTGCAGAACCCGCTCAATCAGGCGTGGCTCGATGCAGCAAAGCAGGCGGGTTACAGCCTGACCGAGGACGTCAACGGCTTCCAGCAGGAAGGCTTTGGCCGGATGGACATGACCGTGCGCGATGGCGAGCGGTGCAGCGCAGCCAAGGCCTATCTGCGCCCGGCGATGCGGCGGCCCAACCTGACCGTGCTGCAGCACAGCCTTGCCACGCGCGTGGTGATGGAAGGCAAGCGCGCGGTCGGTGTGGAGGTCGAGCGTTACGGCAAGCGGTCGATCCTGCGCGCCAGCCGTGAGGTGATCCTTGCGGGCGGGCCGATCAATTCGCCGCAGCTCCTCAAGCTTTCCGGTATCGGTCCGGCAGCGGAGCTGGCGCAGCACGGGATTGCCGTGGTGGCGGATCGCCCGGGTGTGGGCGCGAACTTGCAGGATCACCTTGAGTTCTATTTCCAGATGGCCTGCACCAAGCCAGTCACGCTCTACAAATATGCCAACCTCTTTGGCAAAGGGCTGGTCGGCGCGCGCTGGCTGTTCCTGAAATCCGGGCTGGGGGCGACGAACCACTTCGAGACCTGCGGCTTCATTCGCAGCAAGGCGGGCATCCGCTATCCCGATATCCAGTACCACTTCTTCCCGATGGCCGTGAGCTACGACGGCAATTCGCTGGCGAGCGAGCATGGGTTTCAGGCCCATGTCGGCCCGATGCGCTCGAAGAGCCGGGGCTCGGTCACGCTGCGCAGCGCGGTTGCGCACGACAAGCCGGTGATCCGCTTCAACTACATGACGCATCCCGACGATATCGAGGAAATGCGCGCTTGTGTGCGGCTGACGCGCGAGATCTTCCAGCAGCCGGCCTTCGAACCGTGGCGCGGCCGCGAGATCCAGCCGGGCGCGGATGTGACCAGCGATGAGGCCATCGACGCCTTCGTGCGCCAGAAGGTGGAAAGCGCCTATCACCCATCGTGC
>JBIPOH010000306.1:0-4190 GCA_044379435.1 Novosphingobium sp. | reverse complement strand
CGCTGATGGGGGTGATCACCGGCTGCGTGGGCGGGGTGATCCGCGACGTGATTGCGGGGCGGCCTTCGATCATCATGCGGCCAGAACTGTACGTCACGGCGGCCGCGCTGGCTGCGGCGATCTGCGTGGGCGGGCATATGGCAGGCATCGCCAATGTGGTGGTGTGGCCCATGGCGGCGCTGGCCGGTTTCGGGTTAAGAGGGGCTGCTATCCACTGGCAGCTGGGGCTGCCGGGCTATGGACCGCAGGACAAAGGGGACACCTGATGAAGCGCAAAGTGATACTGGCCGGGGCGCTGCTGACGGCAGCGGCAGGCGCGGCGGCAAGCGCGGCTGCGGATCAGGCCAGCCCCTATGGCCAGTGGCGCACGCCCGAGCGCGGCGGGCTGATCGAGGTAAGCCAGTGCGATGGCGGTCTTTGCGGAAAGATTCTGGGCGGCACGCCGGGCGCTTCGGTGCAGGACCAGCAGGACCGCAACAACAAGAACCCGGCGCTGCGGGCGCGGCCCTTGCTGGGGCTGTATATCTTTCGCGGGCTGAAACCGGCGGGCGGGAGCTGGAAGGGTTCGATCTACAACCCCAACGATGGCGGGACTTATGCCGCCACCGTGACGCTGAAATCGGCGGGCGAGATGACCGTGAAGGGCTGCCTGGTGTGGCCCCTGTGCAAGACGCAGGTCTGGGCGAAGGTGAAGTAGGAGGAAATACCCCTCCGTCAGCCCTTCGGGCTGCCGCCTGCCCGAGGCAAGCTCGGGGAGGGATTGCCCCTCCGATCTGCCTGCGGCAGGCCACCTCCCCATTTGTCCCTGCGGGAAAAATGGGGAGGACCGGTGTTCAGTCCATCGTGACGACGACTTTGCCGACGGCCTTGCGGTCGGCCAGCATGGCGATGGCTTCGCCGCCGCGCGCGAGCGGGAAGCGGGCCGAAACGCGGGGGTTGATCCTGCCCGCTTTGAGGAGCTCGAACAGTTCGGCGACATGCGCCGCGTTCTTCTCCGGTTCGCGCGCGGTGAAGGCGCCCCAGAACACGCCGCAGACATCACAGGATTTGAGCAGTGTGAGGTTGAGCGGCAGCTTGGCGATCCCGGCGGGGAAGCCGACGACAAGGAAGCGGCCTTCCCATGCGATGGCGCGCACCGCCGGTTCGGAATAATCGCCGCCGACGATATCATAGACGATATCCGCACCGTTCGGGCCGCAGGCGGCCTTGAACGCATCGGCCAGGGCCTTGCTTTGCTCCTTGTCGAACGGCGGGCGGCCATAGATCACGACGTCATCGGCACCAGCCTCGCGCGCCGCAGCGGCCTTTTCCTCGGACGAGACGGCGGCGATGACGCGGGTGCCATAGGCCTTGCCAAGCTCGATGGCCGAAATGCCGACACCGCCCGCCGCGCCGAGGACGAGCATGGTCTCGCCGGCCTTGATGCGGCCGCGATCCTTGAGGCCGTGGATCGTGGTGCCATAGGTCATCAGCAGCGACGCGCCGGTTTCGAACGAGACACCATCGGGGAGCGGGAACATGCGGCCAGCATCAAGCGCGACCTTTTCGGCCAGCCCGCCATTGCCGCACATGCCGATAACGCGGTCTCCGGCCTTCCACTGGGTGACGCCTTCGCCGACGCTTTCGACGATGCCGGAGAACTCGCCGCCCGGCGCATAAGGACGCTGCGGCTTGAACTGGTACATGTCGCGGATCATCAGCGTATCGGGGAAGTTGATCGCGCAGGCCTTGACCGCGACGACGACTTGTCCGGGGCCAGCGACGGGCGCATCGACCTCGTCGAGAGTGAGCGTTTCGGGGCCGCCGACGGCGTGAGTGCGCAGGGCTTTCATGTATCTCTCCGGTGCATGTGTTTGCACCGTTGAGCCACGTTTTAGCGGGCTTGGGAAGCCCTATTTAGAGCACTTTCCGCCCAATCTGGCTCACCGTGACGGAGCCGATTTTGGCCGAGTGCAAGGAACGCGGAGGGAGCAATGCCGAAGCATTGTGACTGACAAGAGACGCAGCAATCGGCCAAAAGGGGCCCGCCCCGAAGGGGTTGCGTCAGGCAGCCCGCTGGACAGCGTTACGTTGCTTGCAGGGGCAACCAGCCCCTGCTGCGCACCGTGCCTCGCCAGCGGGCTGCCTGACGCAATCACGGAGAACCAGATTGGGCGGAAAGTGCTCTAAGCGCGTGGTTAAGCCGGGTGGACGAGGAACGGCCGTTCGGCGCTGGCCTTGGCTTCATAAGCGCTGATCGCATCGCCGCGCGCCATGGTCAGGCCCACTTCGTCGAGGCCGTTGAGCAGGCAATGCTTGCGGAAGGCATCGATTTCGAAGGTGTAGCGGTCCTGAAACGGTGTCGTCACGGTCTGCGCTTCGAGGTCGATGTGCACGGCATCAGTCTGCGCAACTTCCATCAGTCGGTCGATCGCTTCCTGCGGCAGGACGACGGTGACGATGCCGTTCTTGAAGGCATTGCCCGAAAAGATATCCGAGAACGACGGCGCGATGACGGCCTTGATGCCGAGATCGAGAATCGCCCATGCGGCGTGTTCGCGGCTGGAGCCGCAGCCGAAGTTGTCACCCGCGATCAGGATCGGCGAACCCTTGAACGTGGGCGAATCGAACAGGTTGTCCGGATCCTGCCGGAGCACGGCAAAGGCGCCCTTGCCCAGCCCATCGCGGCTGATGGTTTTCAGCCACTCGGCCGAGATGATGACATCGGTATCGATGTTCTTGCGGCCAAACGGGATGGCGCGGCCGGAGATGGTGGTGACGGGTTCCATGCCCCGCGCCTTAGCCGGTGGGGCGGGGAGGATGCAAGACCGGGCTTGCATCCTGCCTGCCAGCCCTCAATCGGTGTCGATGGGATCGACGGGCGGCTTGGGCTTGGCCTTCTCCGCGCGTTCCTTGCGGCGCGAGGAATAGAGCAGCGCGGCAGCCAGCGCGGCAGAGCCGATGGCGGCACCGGCAATGGCCGCAGGGCCGGTCCAGCTGCTGCTGCTCTCTTTATCGGATTTCTTGGTCACAGATGTGCTCCTTCATCCCGCCCGTATTCACGAGGTGGCCCCACGCGGGCGGGATTGCAAGCGGGCGGACGAGGCTATCCGCAGGGATCGCCGATCAGGTGCTCCGCCCCGCTGCCGGTCAAAACCCGTCGACGGCCTTGCTGACCATCACGTTCACCGAAACCCGGCGGTTCTGCGCGCGGCCTTCAGGCGTGCTGTTGTCCGCCAGCGGGCTTGCGGTGGCCATGCCGGTGGGGGCGAGCATGCGATAGGGCTTCCAGCCGCAGGCCTGCTGGAGGTGATTGGCCACGCGGGCGGCGCGCTGCTCGCTCAGCCGCTGGTTGACCTCTTCGCTGCCGGTGGAATCGGCATAGCCGACGACCAGCATGACGGCATTCTTGATGCCCTGCGCCTGCGCCGCGGCGTTGCAGAGTTCGGCCTTGCCGTCCGGCGTCAGCGTGGTCTTGCCCGAAGCGAACAGGACGTTGGTGGTGGTCTTGATGTTGTATTCGTCGATATCGCCAAAGCGGCTGCGCAGCGCCTCGGTCATCGCGCGGACTTCGGCGGTGGCGGCGCTCTGCTCTTCGAAGCCCTGCTTCGTGCCGGAGCGGATCATGTTGGCGATCTTGAGATCCTTGTCCTTGAGCTGGATCTCGCTCGCCATCAGGGCATCGCCCGATTGCAGCGTGCGCACGGTGACCGGCAGGCCATTGAGCAGCGCGTTGGAGGCAAGCTGCTGGCGGCTGAGGCCAAACAGGCCCTTGCTGGAGCGGATCTTGGTGAAGTCGTTCACGTTGACGATGGTCTTGGTGCCATCATCCGAGGTGATCTCCATCCGATCCGCGCTGCGGCGGGAAATCACGCCCTTGATCTCGGGCCCCTTGGGCAGCGAGGCTGGATCGCCCATGGTGGGGGCGACAGTGGCGCGGATTTCCGACGTGGCGGGCGGCGGCTGCATCTGCCCCTGATCGACGGGCGGGAGTTCCTGCGCGAAGGCAGTGCCAGAAAGCGAAGGAGCCAGCGAGGCGGCAAGCGCGGCGGCCAGTGCAAGACGGGACTTTCCGGGGTTAAGGACACGCATGGGGTTACTCCTTCAAGCTCGATCAGGACGCCGCGCGGGGTGCCGCGAGCGGGGCCGTCCCCTCCACCCGCAAGCTATCGCGGTGCGAAGATGAACGGCATCAGGTTCTTCCCTGCTGC
>JBIPOH010000307.1:0-4190 GCA_044379435.1 Novosphingobium sp. | reverse complement strand
CCGGTGAAGAAGACGCGGTCGAGGCCCGCAGGCGCGATTTCGGCGAGGCGGCTGGCGAAATCGAAGCCGATGGGGTGGCCCATCTGGAAGGCGGGCGCGAAATCCATCGTGCGGATCTGTTGCGAGACAGCATCGGCGATCTCATCACGGCCGTGCCCGGCATTGACGCACCACAGGCCGGCGGTGCCATCGAGTATCTCGCGGTCGTCGGCAGAGCGATAGAACATGCCGCGCGCCTCGGCGAGGAGGCGCGGCTGCGCCTTGAACTGGCGATTGGCAGTAAAGGGCATCCACCATGCGGCAAGATCGGGCGTATTCATCGTGCAGGACTTTCGCGAGCGAGCGGGCAAACTCCCGCAAGGTGGCACGTTCGGCGCGGCTGGGGAAGCCTCTGACCAGCTTGAAGTCAGGCCAGCTTGAAGATCGACAGATGGACAGACGGGACCTTATCGGCGCCCGGTGCGACGGTGCCGGCAAAAATGAACTGGTTAAGCCAGCCATACTTGCCCATCGGCGCTTCGAATCTTGGCGTGGTCATGACGTAGCTGGCCGGGCCGCCGGGGGTGGGAATGTGCAGCAGGCCGCGATTGGTGACCTGGATGCGCACGCCGTCGTCCGTTTCCATGAAGTAATCGGCAATGAGTTCGAGGAAGCCATCGGCGCGCTTCATCTGCCAATCGAAGCCGCCGGGAAGGATGCGACCCTTGAGGTCCGGCCCGGCGCAAGCTGCCACCGATGATCGGCACGCGAAAGCGCTCGCCATAGGGCGTGGTGCCGTGGGGAACGGTTTCTTCGAGGAGGGCGACCGCATCATATATGTGGACGGCACGGGGAGTGGGGCCTTGAGCCCCACTGAGTTCAGCCGCCTGAGCATGTGGCGCTGCACCCAGCGACAACGCCGCGCCGCCCGTTGCCAGTCCGCCGAGCAAATCGCGCCGGTTGAATTCCATCCCCATGTCACGCATCGCCAGCCCTCCCCTGACCACCAGCATAGCGGCGGATCAGCGGGTCGCCAACGCCTCAGGCCACTTCGCGCAAGGCCGGCAAAGCGCAGACAGCATCGAGCCCGAGTACGTGGGCGACGCGGCCGAGGCCCATCCACACCGCAACGCAGAAGGCAAGATCGACGATCTCGTCATCGGTAAGCGCCGCCTTGAAGCGGACCCAGAAATCCTCGTCGGCAGCGAGGGCCTTGGGATCGAGGCCAACCTTCTCGGCATATTCGATAGCCAGCTTCTCGCGCTCCGAGAGGACCGACGAAGAGCGCCATTCGTGGACGGCGGCATAGAACGCCTCATCGGGCGCGGGGCCATTGGTGCGTTCGATATCGGACCGATCGCGCAGCACGCGGAAGTTCTGGCAGAGTTGGCACCCATTGATGAGCGCCGTGCGCATCCGCGCGCCCTCGAAGAGCCGGGTGGGCAGCTTCGACGTGCGGTAGGTGACATCGGAGAAGCCGAACGCGGCGTTCACGATATCGGGCGCGTAGTGTTCGGCGAGATGGCCGAGCGGGTTCTGGTGATGGGCGTCGGGTAGAGCAACTCGCATGGCACACTCCTTTGAACGGGCGCAGCTTCGCTAGATGAGTTCACTCCGCAAAGCAGGCGATGCCCACTCCCCAAACTGAGAGGCTAGCTGCCGCCAGGGCCCGTAAGGCGGGTTGGTAAGCTCACAGCGACGGGGGAGGCGAGAAGCTCCTTCGCCGGAAACCACCGAACCCTTGGGCAAGTCCCTGAAATAACCTATTTGGTTTTTTATATTGACAAATAGACTTGTATTTGGTACACATGAGGCTCTCGATGCATGCTTCTGCTTTACCAAATCGGCTCGCCGATGGCGCGTGCCCGCTGCTGCAATCCTGCCAGCCGCAGGAATGACTGCATCGACCCGACAGGAGAACGCGATGACTGACACAACGTACATGGCGATCGGCAATCGCCAGAAGGTCCTGATGGATATCGGAGCCGACACTTACGCCGAAGTGATCGCGCTGCCGAGCATGGCACCATCGACCTGGAACCCGGCGACGACCTTCAGCGCGCGCGTCTATTCCGATGTGGAGATCCAGATCATCGGCACGCCGACCGCGGCCTATGTGTTTCAGGACAGCTTCGACGGGGTCACCTTCAACGACTGCGCGGTGTGGGACAAGGCCGGGCTGCCGGTGGCATCGGTGACGGCGGCAGGCCGCTATCGCCTGCCGGGCAATTGCTTTCTGAAGGCACGCCAGGGCGCTGGCTCGACCCTCTACATTCGCGCGGGGAGCTGAGATCATGCCTGCTGACGTCTTTGCGCGAACACTTGCCAACTCGACCTTGAGAGGCCTGCCAACGGCTCCCGCGCTCGGTCTCGACCGCACCGGGCTCACCGATCAGACTGCGGCGATCAATGCTGCCATTGCCAGCCAGGGGATGATCGAATTCCCCGCAGGTACCAACGCAGGCCGCTATGGCCTAACCGGCGGGCTGTCGATCACCCGATCCAACGTGCACCTGCGCTTTCAGGGCGGCGCGGCACTGGTCCCCGTGGGCGCGATCAGCAACCAGATGATCGATATCCGGGGCACGGCGCCGACGGTGTGGGTGCCGCTTTCCGCCAATGCCTATCAGAATGCCTGCGTGATCCAAACCGCGACAGATCCGGGCTGGCAAGTTGGCGACTGGCTGGAAGTGCGTGCCGATACGGTTATTAACAGCACGCCCAACTACACCAGCGACAATGTCGGCGATTGCCACAAGATCGCGCAGAAGTTTGGCACTGGCCCCTGCCAGTGGGTGTTCAACGAACCGCTGTGCGAGGACTTCCTGACTACGGCCAATGCCGTTGCGGGCAAGGCGACGATGCTGGAAAACATCGTGATCGAGAATCCGCAGTTCAACGACGAGGATTTCAGCAGCACGATCAACTTCGCGATCCGGGCTCAGTATTGCGCCGGTCTGAAGATCATCCGCCCCACCGGCTACGGGTCAAAGCTGCCGTTCGAAGCCGACCGGACATCGGGAGATTTCCTCAAGTTCATCAATTGCATCGAGCCCTATATTGAGGACCCCTGCATGACGCACGGGGCCTACTACGGGCTTTCCGTGATGGGCTGGACGCGCGGGCTGAAGAGCTATGGCGGGACGATGACCGATGTGCGCCACGCAGTTTCAGTCATCCAGAGCACGCTTTCCGTCGTCGGCACCCCCGGGCGGATCCAGCAGTATGGCCAACCGTCGGACATTCTTGTCCACGGCATGACTGCGCGCAACACCGCGCTTTCCAGCTTCGACACGCACGACACCGGCTTCAACATCCGGTTCGACAGCTGCACGGCCTATGCCGCCGGAGATGACGGATTCCAGTTCCGCACGCCCAAGGTCAAGGCTATCAACTGCGCCGCCTATGGCGCTGCCAACGACGGCTTCAGCCACAACGACATGCTGGGGAACGGCACGGGCGCGGCTGACTGCGAGCTGATCAACTGCACCGCGATCGGCAACGGGCGCTCCGGCGTGAACTTCCCGTTCAACCGGGGGCTGATCCGTGGCGGCGAGTTTTCCCAGAACGGCAACCCGGATAGCCGCCCCGCCTTCACTTATCCGCCGACCACGCCGCCGGCCGCGCAAGGCACCATCAAGACCGGTGCGTGCGGCATCCGAATCAACGGCGGGATCATCGACGGGGCCACCATTGAAGGCAACACGGGGACGGGCGGCGCGGGCGGCAGCGCCATCATGTATGGCGATGCGCTGGCTGCGGTAACGATGCGCCCGCTGCTGGTGCGCGGCGTGACCGCGCCTGCAAACACAAGCCAGACACGCTTCATCACGCTCGGATCTTCCACGCTCAACTTCGGCCTGATCACGCTGGGCGGTGGCTGCCAGATCGATGGCTATGCCAACAAGCTGTTCGAGAACCTCGGGGTCAAGGACGACATGCCGCCGGTGAGCCTGGGCGGCAATCACATCACCGCGAATGCGACGCTGCGGCGTGGCCAGGCCACTCTGGCCGGCGGGCAGGTCTTCGTGCCCAACACGGCGGTGCGCAACAAGGCGGCAGGCGCGGACGGCGAGGCCATCCTCAGCAGGATAGACTTGAACCGCATCGACGCGGCGGGCGTTCCCGGTTCACTCTATATCAAGTCCATCCTCGATTCTGCCGGCTTCACCGTGGCTTCAACCGCCTTTGCCGAGCCGACCCGCACCAAT
>JBIPOH010000305.1:0-4192 GCA_044379435.1 Novosphingobium sp. | reverse complement strand
GGATCGCATCACCCAGCTGCTCAATGAAAGCCTCATGCTGGTGACGGCCCTGAACCCGCATATCGGGTATGACAACGCCGCCAAGATCGCCAAGAAGGCGCACGCCGAAGGCACCACGCTGAAGGCAGCGGCGCTGGCGCTGGGCCTGCTCACCGAGGAGCAGTTTGCCGAGTGGGTGGTGCCGGCGGACATGATTCGTCCCCGGGATTGAGCATCGCAAGTCGTTCGGCGTGTCTGAACAGCCGTTCATAATTCGACCAAGACCTGACCCCGCCCGACAATAAGCGCCAGTGCCAGTGGCGCTGAGCGGGCGGGGGCGTTATCGCTGGCCGTCACAATGGCAACGAACCCGACCAGCGACGCAGCTCTTGATCCACCCGCCCCCACCGTGTCTTTCCGCACGGTGCTGTTTTCGATGGTGGTGCTGTGGGCGACCTACTTCGCGCTCACCACGGTCCGCGCGCTGGTGATGGATTTCGGCCTCCAGTTCGAACTCGGCTGGCGGCGTCTTTTGGTCACGGGGGTTGGCGTCCTGCTGACGCTGGTGCTGTGGCTGCTGCTGCGCCTGTTCGATAACCGCCCATTGTGGCTCAAGATCTCGGGCGCGATTGTGCTGGCGATGCCGGTGGCTTTGGCGATCGGGCAGGTCAATTACGTTGTCTTCAAGGACATGGAGTTCGCCCAGCGGCAGGCCTATGCCGAGCGGTACAACCTCAATCTGCGCCGCGACGAATCCGGCAATCTGCTGATCGACGTGCCGGTGCGCCGCGCCGATCCTGCTGCGGGCGGAACCGATGATCAGTCCGCCGATTCGCAGAGCGTGCTGATCGAGGAAGCGGAAACCTATGCGGATTTCTGGCGCAAGCTGCTCGACGTCGCGCTGGGGCGGTATTTCCTGCTGTTGGCCTGGGCTTCGACCTATTTTGCGTTGCTCGCCGGCGTCCAGGCGCGTGCGGCGCAGCAGCGTGAGAACAAGTTCCGCTCTGCCGCCAAGGCTGCTGAATTGCTGTCCTTGCGCTATCAGGTGAACCCGCATTTCCTGTTCAACACGCTGAATTCGCTGTCCGCGCTGGTGATGACCGGCAAGGCCGAGCGGGCCGAGCGGATGATCCAGACGATCAGCCGCTTCTACCGCCATAGCCTCGCCACTGAACCGACCGCCGATGTCGCCCTGCGCGACGAATTCGATCTGCAAAAGCTGTATCTCGATATCGAAGCGGTGCGCTTCCCGACCCGGCTGGTGTGCGTGTTCGATCTGCCGCAGGAGCTTGAGGAAGCACGGGTGCCGGGGATGATCCTGCAACCGCTGGTCGAAAACTCGGTGAAATACGCCGTCTCGCCGGTGTCGCGCCCGGTGACGATCACGCTCGCCGCGCGCGAGGAGTTTGACCGGTTGGTGATCACCGTCAGCGATGATGGCCCCGGCGTGCCGCAGGGGACACCGCACGGTTTCGGCATCGGCCTTGCCAATGTGCGTGACCGGCTGGAGGCCCGCTTCGGCCCCGACATCGGCTTTTCCTCCGCCCCCGTGCCGGGCGGCTACCGCACCGAAATCCGCATCCCCTTGACCAGAATGACAGCCCGCCATGCCTGAGACCGACACGGAAACCACTGCGCTGCGCACCCTGATCGTTGATGACGAGCCCCTCGCGGTTGAGCGGGTGCAAGTCATCTGCGCCGAAATCCCCGCCGTCCGCGTGGTCGGCACCGCGAGCGATGGCGCCGCCGCGCTGCGCCTTGCCGAGAAGCTTGAGCCCGATCTGGTGCTGCTCGACATGACCATGCCCGAATTGGACGGGCTGGGCGTCGCGCGCCATTTCGCCAATCAGCCACAATCGCCGGTGGTGATTTTTGTCACCGCGCATGATCACTTCGCGGTCGAGGCGTTCGATCTGGAAGCGGTCGATTACGTGCTGAAGCCGGTCTCGGCCGATCGGCTGGAACGCGCGATCGAGCGTGCCGTCGCCCGCCGGGGCCAGCGCCGCCAGAAGGCGAGCCGCTATCTCGATGAATTGTGGGTGCCGCACCGGTCCGAATTGCTGCGCATCGCGGTCAGCGAAGTGCACCAGATCGATGCCGAGCGTGACTATGTCCGCTTGCACGTTGGCGGGCCGGAAGCGGGGCGGTCCTACCTGCTGCTCCAGACCATCGCCGGGCTGGAAGAACGGCTCGATCCCGAACAGTTCATCCGCATCCACCGCTCCACCATCCTGCGCCGCGATCATATTCGCGGCCTGCGGCACGATGGCCTCGGCGTGTGGTCGGCGGAACTGGTCAACGGCGAGGCGCTGCGCATCGGGCGCACTTACCTCGCGCGCGTCAAGGCGATGGCGGGAAGGTAGTGTTTTCTGGTCGCGCTGACGCGCGACGCAGACACCAACAGTGCCGGAAAACAAAAAAACGGCCCGAACCCCAGGGACTGGAAGGGTTCGGGCCGTATCGACTGCGCCATCCAGCCTGCGGGGCGTCGGTTGGCGCAGGATTGCAGCTGCGGTTAGCCGCCGCGCTGCTGTTCCAGGACAAGCGCGGCGACCTGTTGCTTGGCATCGCTGCGCGCCTTGGCGAGGCAAGCGAGGGCGTCTCGGCTCATCACGCGCGAACCGCTGGTCAGGCTGGTGGTACGGCACACCTGGCGCACGGCTTTCTCGACGCGCTTGTCGAGAATCTTCTGACCTTTCGCCGTGCCGAGATCGATGTCTGTGGTGGTGACCCGGATGGTCGTCTTCTGCATCTCGGCGGCCATCGCCGGGCTGATCGCCGCGCCGGCCAGGCCAAGCGCCGCAAGGGCATGTGTGAGTGTTTTCGCAAGGGGTTTCATGTTTCATCTCCTCCATCTCGCAGGGGCCTGAGATCGGGCGGGGGTCCGATCCGGCGGGGGGCCAAGCGCCCTGCTGAAACCCTTGATACGCCCCCGTCCTGACGCCCGCATTCGACCTTCGATCAACCCGTGTACCGCCGTCGACAGACGCGGCGGCCCGATGACCAATGGTGCTGATGGGGGGACAAATGGCGGTTCCCAATCGACCAGCGCAGCGCCATAGTGGCGCCATGGGTTCGGCCACCATCATCATCTTTCTGCTGGGAATCGGAAACTTCGCGATCAACCGCGCTGTGTTCAAAAGCGGCCACCCGCTGTTTGCGCGCCTGCCGCAGGTCAGCCAGACGCTGGGCAGCCGCGCCGCATTGGTGAGCGAGTTTGCGGTGCTGTTCTTCGCGCTGCTGCTCTCGGTCGAGGGATGGCCGGGCTATGCCTGGGCCTATGCCGCCTACACTGTCTTCAATGCCGGTGCCGCTTGGTTGATCCTGAGCGGGCGGGTATAGCGCCCAAGCCGGGGGCGCCGGAGCACAAACGACAATGGATTCGCACACCCCCTGCTGGCTCGTGGTCAACCCTGCAAGCGGGAGCAACGACCAGACCTCCGCCGAAACGCTCACCGCCGCATTGACGGCGCGCGGCTGGCCGGTTGATCGGGTGGTAGCCTTTCCCGACGATCCCCTGCCCGATGCCGCTGCTCTGGATGCGGCTGGGATCGCGCATGTGGTGATCTATACCGGCGACGGCACGATGAACACGCTGATCAATCAGCTATCGGGCTGGGGCGGCAGGGTGCTGGTGCTGCCGGGCGGAACGATGAACTTGCTGCCGCTGCGGCTTCACCGGACGACGGACCTCGACACGATTCTCGATATTGTGGCCGGCGGCGGTGCGCGGCCGCGGCGTCTGGATTGCGTGCGCTGCGAGGCTGGGCTGGCACTGGCAGGGCTGCTGGTCGGGCCGGGCACCGCGTGGAGCCGGGTGCGCGAATCGATGCGCAAGGTCGACATTGCGAGCATGGCGAAGGAAACGGTCGAGGCGCTGCGTCACACCACCACCGGCGCAGGCGTTATGCTGGCCGACAGCCGGTTATCGCGTGAGGGCGGCTATCCGCTCGTCGAACTGACCCCCGGCGAGCACGGTGTGCAGATCGACGGATACTACGCCGAAGCCGCGCTCGACTATGCCGGGCAGGCCTGGGCCTTGGTGCGGCGCCGGTTCCGCGAAGGGCCGCACGACCGGCTCGGGATCGCCGACAGCATCACGCTCGTCAGCGCCGATGGCAGCCCGCTGGCCTGCCTGATCGACGGTGAGCCGGGCGAATGCCCCTCCGGTTCGCGATTCTCGGTTGAACCCTGCGGGGTAGATCTGCTGGCG
>JBIPOH010000304.1:0-4197 GCA_044379435.1 Novosphingobium sp. | reverse complement strand
CTTCTTCACCGAGACGACCCCAGGCGTTGCCGCGCCGGACCGGATGGCTTCCGCGTTTGCGGCGGTGCCGACGAAAACGAGGCTTAGCGCTGCAGCGCTGCTCAGAACGGTTTTGAACGTGATCACTGTCCGCACTCCACTTTGGTTATGTACGGACCCTAAGGTGTTATCCTGATTCGCTCAACCGATTTGTTTCATTTTGGTGGTTTTTATGCTGCGTGTGCGAAATTGAAAAACATAGCGATTTCGACAAGAATTGCTGTTGGAGCAATGAATTTGTGCACCTGCAATCAATAGAGCAGTGCACTTGAGCAGTAGGTTGTCAGAACGCGCGGTCGTGCACCAAAACTGCAAACGTAGCGAGGATGATGCGGACATCGCGAATCGCTGTCCATCCGTCGAGATATTCCAGATCGGCCTGGAGCCGACTTGTCAAATCTTCCTCCGAATCGGTTGCACCTCGCAGTCCTCGCACTTGCGCAAGGCCAGTCAGCCCCGGCTTGAGCGAATGGCGCAGCAGATAGCGTGGATCGACTTCCCAGAACCGCTTCTGCCCGGCGAGCGAGCCGATGGCATGTGGGCGCGGCCCGACAATGCTCATGTCCCCGCGCAGCACATTCAGCAGCTGCGGCAATTCATCGATGCTGGTCCGGCGGATGAAGCGGCCGATGCGGGTAATCCGGTCATCATCCCGGCTGGCTGACCGCGTGCCTGCAGCATCGAGCTTCTCGGCCCGCATCGAACGGAACTTGTAGATCCAGAACAGCCGGTTGTTGCGCCCCTGCCGCTGCTGCATGAAGAACACCGGGCCGCGGTCCTCAAGCCAGATCATCAGAGCTACCACGATCAGCAACGGAGCCAGCACAAAGGTGGCGGTGCCGGCGATGGCAAGATCCATGGCGCGCTTGATCGCCCTGGACCTGAGGCCAAGCGGACCGACCGACACGATCAGTGAGCCAAAGCCATCGCCCCGGCGCGCACCGAGCACGCCCATTTCCACCACTTCCGGCTCAACGATCTCGCCGCAGATGTTCGATCCCTTGAACACCATCGCCCAGTCTTTGCGCCGATCCGGAGGGCAGCTCACGATCACCCGGTCCATGTTGGTCATGAACATGCCGAGGCGGTCCAGCATGTGAGGATCGCTGCGATCCGGCGCGAGGCGATGTTCGCGTGTATCGACGTGCCAGGCATGTGGCACCCGCACCGGCCTGCCGCCGTCATCGATGACCAGCACATTCTGCGCAGTCGGCCCGCAGTGCGAGCGAATGAGGGGTTGCACAAGGGCCCGGATCCAGACCAGCCCGACGGCAATGACGATCATGCCCGCTGCAGTAGAGACGCGGGAGAGTTGTTCGCTGGACTTGGAGAAGAACGCGACAAACAAGGTGAGGCTTAGGGCAACGACAATTGCGAACAGCGCGCGCGACTGGCTGAAGCGCAGCGAGGTGAGCGCCTGCATCGAATAGGCCCGGCCCATGAGCGCGGCGCCCCAATAGAGCGGAAGATAGAGGTTGATTTGCTGCAGGGTCTGCGGCTCGTAGGCCCGCCCAATGTAGAGCAGGCTGGTGGTCAGCAGGGATCCCGCAATGACCATGCCATCGAGGATCAGCAGCAAAAGGTATGCTTGCAGGCGTCGCCTCTCGAGCGAGGGAGCCAGCGGCAGCTTGAGTTGGCGCTTGATGCCAGACGAATCGCCGCTCCCGGGCCGCAAGCCGGCCGAGGCGGTATCTCTGTCTCGCTCTAGGGTTGTCATGCTTGTAGCACCCTGTTCTTCCGCAAAAGCAATGCGTTCCAGTTGTGCGACCCGGATAACATACAGGCTTTTTGGCAGAACTCTCCCATATCGGTGAGATTGCTGCGGTGCAATACGTAGCCGTTTGGTTTACAAACACAAGCGGGTCCGCCGTATTCGCGCCACAGTTCATCGCAAGGCGCACGGCATTCGCGCACAGTTATCGTGACGCAGCCCGTGTCAGCTGAACAAGCTCTTGAGAAATAAGTATTTCACTGTTCCGGCTGTCGGCAAGCAGGCTGCGGTGAAGCGCAACCAGGCGCTCCAGAAGACGTCCCAGCCTGCGTCCGCGCCACCGTTTCAGCTGCTGGGCAAGATCGGCCTTGTCCCGAAAAAACACACGGCGCGCAGACATTTCCTGCTCGAGGAAGGCGTTGAGATCGCTGCGTCCACGCATCCTTCCCGCCAGCTGGGCCAGTTGTGCGGCCCGCCTCTCCAGCGCCAGAAGCAGGCCGACGGGATTCAGTTCGAGTTCGTGCATGCGCGCCAGCTCGCTGCCAAGGCGCGCGGTATCGCCGCCCAGCACGCAATTCACCAGCGGCATGAAGCTGTCGTCCTCGCTGACTGCACCAATGGCATCGAGCGCGGAAGAATCGACAGTGCGCGGTGTTTCGGGGCTGGCGTCGAGATACAAGGCGAGCTTTTCGATTTCGCTGCGAGCCATGCGGGTATCGAGCGCCGCGGCACGGGCGATGCGTTCCGCCATCTCGTCCGTCAGCCGCAGCCCGGCTGGGCCGGCCATCTCTCGCACGGCAGCGGTGACAGCCCGGGCCTCCGGCGGATGGAACATCGCGACCAGTGCATCAGGCCGGTCTGCCAGAAGCTTGGCGGTCCGCGACTTGTCGGTGGCCGATGTCGCGACAATGATGACGGGCCACCCCGATACCGGACTGGCCAGCAAGGCCTCGACGGCATCGTGCGCTTCATCGCCTGCGCAGCGCACGTGGATCTGGCGCTTGTCTCCGAACAGGGAGACCGAGCGCGCTTCATCGGCCAGGCGCACCGGATCCCGGCGCAAGTCTGCACCTGCCAGTTCCACGCGTTCGCACGGGCCTTGTGCGGCGGTTATGCAGGCAGCCAGCCGCGCTGCGGCATCGCTTGCGCCGGCTTCATCAGGCCCGCAGAAAAAGAACACATTGGCATCGGCCGCAGCACGCGCCATTTGCCCCGCAAACGTCTTCTGCGTGGCTTTCACGCGGCGCAATCCGTGCCTTGCGGCGGTATCACCGGGTTCAGTCCGACTTGCGCAGCTTCGTCGCGACGCGAGTCACGATCTGTTCGGCGACCTCATGGCTGAGGTTCTCGAGCGCGGTCTGCTCTGCGGCGATCACGGCATATTCGCTGGAGACGATATCGATGCCTGCGTCCGAACCGGCGGTTGCATCGAGAATTATGTCACCCGAGGCCAGATCGATCACCTGATAGCGGGCGCGCAGTGTCCGCCGCTCGCGTGTCACGGCATCGGTGGAGAGCAGGCCAAAGCCCTGCAGCTTCTCATCAAGGCGGACATCGAGTCGGTAGCGCGGCGCGCCTGCGGCGCCTGCGCCGAGCCGGTCGACCAGCGCTGCGCGCACCAGCCAGCCAGCTTTGCCTTCGATCGCGGAGACATCGACGCCCGCGAGAGAGCGTGCAACCGAACCCTGGCCCCCGCCGGCATACATCGGTGAAAGGCCGCAGCCGGCCAGCAGCAGGCATGCCAGCCCGGCAAAAGCTGCCTTGAGGGCTGCCTTAGGCAACGAGGTTCACCAATCTGTCGGGCACCACGATCACCTTCTTCACCTCGGCTCCATCAAGGGCACGCTGCACCTTGTCGGAAGCGAGAGCAAGACGTTCAAGCTCTTCGCGCGCTGTGCCCTTGCGCACGATTAGCGTATCGCGCAGCTTGCCCTTGACCTGCACGGCGACAGTAACCTCGTCGTCGACCAGCAGCGCGGGGTCGACCTCTGGCCAGGCGGCATCGGCGACCAGCCCTTCACCCGAACCGGCAAACGCCTCCTCGGCAAGGTGCGGCATCATCGGGGCGACGAGCAGCAGCAGCGCGCGGATGGCCGCAGTGCGATCAGCCGAAGGTGCGGCCTTCTCGGTCGCGGCGGTCAGTTCATAGATCCGCGCCACGGCCTTGTTGAAGCTGAGCGCCTCGATGTCCTGCGCCACGGCGTGAACCGTCTGGTGCGTCTTGCGCCGCAGGGCCATGTCTTCGACGCTTGCGGCAGCATCGGTTGCACCGAACAGGCGCCACAACCGCTGCACGAAGCGCCAGCAGCCCTCGATGCCCGCCTCGGACCACGGCAGATCGCGTTCGGGCGGGCTGTCCGACAGCATGAACCAGCGGATCGCATCCGCGCCATACTTCGCGACGATCTCGTCAGGGTCGACGACGTTCTTCTTGGACTTCGACATCT